>CAZUWQ010000007.1:0-18528 GCA_964624195.1 uncultured Oscillospiraceae bacterium
TCGCCTGTATGCTGGGGGCGGAGGAGTTCGGCTTCGCCACCGCGCCGCTGGTGACTATGGGCTGCGTGATGATGCGGGTATGCAATCTGGACACCTGCCCCGTAGGTGTGGCGACCCAGAACCCGGAGCTGCGCAAGCGGTTCCGGGGCAAGCCGGAATATGTGGTGAATTTCATGCGCTTTGTGGCTCAGGAGCTGCGGGAGCATATGGCAAAGCTGGGCGTGCGCACGGTGGAGGAGCTGGTGGGCCGCACCGACCTGCTGCGGCCCAGGGAGCGGGCGGTGAATGAGCGGGCCGCCACCGTGGACCTGTCCGCCATTCTGGGCAACCCATTTGTGGGCGCGGAGTACAAGAAGCACTTCGACCCAGCGGACGCCTATGACTTTCATCTGGAGCGGACCGTGGATATGTCCGTGCTGCTGAACAAGCTTGGGCCGGCGCTGAAGAAGGGACAGAAGAAATCGCTGTCCCTGCCGGTGTCATCCACAGACCGGGCGGTGGGTACCCTGTTCGGCTCGGACATCACCCGGCTCCACGGGGAGAAGCTGGCGGACGATACCTATGTCATCCGCTGCCAGGGCGGCGGCGGACAGTCCTTCGGCGCCTTTATCCCCAAGGGGCTGACCCTGGAGCTGGAGGGGGACTCCAATGACTACTTCGGCAAGGGCTTGTCCGGTGGCAAGCTGGTGGTGTACCCGCCCAGGGACGCCCGGTACCGGGCGGATGAGAATATCATCATAGGCAACGTGGCCCTGTACGGCGCCACCTCCGGCAAGGCGTTCATCGCCGGCGTGGCGGGGGAGCGGTTCGCCGTGCGCAACTCCGGCGCCTGGGCGGTGGTGGAGGGCGTGGGCGACCACGGCTGTGAGTATATGACCGGCGGGCGCGTGGTGGTCCTGGGGGACACGGGCAAGAACTTTGCCGCGGGGATGTCCGGCGGCATCGCCTACGTCTACGACCCCCGGCGGGACCTGTATCTCCGGGTGAACAAGGAGATGGTGTCCATCGAGCTGGTGACGGAGCGGCATGACATCCAGGAGCTGCGGGGCCTTATCAACGAACATGTGGCAGCTACCGGCTCGGCCAAGGGCCGGGCGCTGCTGGACGATTTTGACAACGCCGTGGGCAGCTTCAAGAAGATTTTGCCCAGGGACTATGACCGCATTCTCAAAGCGGTGGCCCAATTCGAGGAGCGGGGCCTGAGTCATGACGAGGCGGAGGTGGAGGCGTTCTACGCCATCACAGGGACGCCGCGCGGCGGCCATGAAAAGGGGGTGGCGGGCTGATGGGCAAGCCTACGGGATTTTTGGAATATGAGCGCCGGGAGGACCCGGCCCAGCCGCCGCTTGAGCGGATCAGACACTGGAACGAGTTTCACCGTCTGCTGCCGGAGGAGGAGCGCCGCCGTCAGGGGGCCCGGTGCATGGAATGCGGCGTGCCCTTCTGTCAGTCCGGGGTGCAGTTGGCGGGTATGTTCACCGGCTGCCCGCTGCACAATCTGGTGCCGGAGTGGAACGACCTGATCTACACCGGAAATCTGGACCATGCCCTGAGCCGCCTGCGCAAGACCAATAACTTTCCGGAGTTCACCGGCCGGGTGTGCCCCGCTCTGTGCGAGGCTGCCTGTACCTGTGGGCTGAACGGAGACCCGGTGGCGGTGAAGGCCAACGAGTTGGCCATCGCGGAGGCGGGCTATGCCTCCGGCGCCATCCGGCCCTGTCCGCCCCGGGTGCGCACCGGCAAGCGTGTGGCGGTGGTGGGGTCCGGCCCCGCGGGGCTGGCCGCCGCGGATCAACTGAATCGCCGGGGGCACAGCGTCACCGTATTTGAGCGGGAGGACCGTGCCGGCGGCCTGCTGATGTACGGCATCCCCAACATGAAGCTGGAAAAGCGGATCGTGGAGCGCCGGGTGGAGTTGATGGAGGCGGAGGGCGTGACCTTCCGCCTGTGCAGCGAGGTGGGACGTGAGATATCCGCCCAGGAGCTGCTGCGGAACTATGACGCGGTAGTGCTGTGCTGCGGGGCGAAGAAGCCGCGGGATCTGTCCGTGCCCGGACGGGATGTAAAGGGAATTTACTTTGCGGTAGATTTCCTCGCCTCCACTACGAAGGCCCTGCTGAACGGCGGGCTGGAGAAGGGAAAGTACCTGGACGCGGCGGGGAAGGACGTCATCATTGTGGGCGGCGGCGATACCGGCAACGACTGCGTGGGCACCGCCATCCGCCACGGGTGCCGTTCAGTGATCCAGCTGGAGATGATGCCCAAGCTGCCGGACAGCCGGAGCGAGGACGACCCCTGGCCCCAGTGGCCCAGGGTGTGCAAGACGGACTACGGCCAGGAGGAGGCCATCGCCGTGTTCGGCGGCGACCCGCGCCGCTATCAGATGACCATCAAGGAGTGCCGCGGCGACGGAGACGGCAATCTACAGTCGGTGACCGCCGTTCGCCTGGAGCCCCATGTGGAGGGCGGGCGGATGACCATGGCGGAGGTGCCCGGCTCGGAGGTGGAGCTTCCCTGCCAGCTGCTGCTCGTCGCCGCCGGCTTTTTGGGTCCGGAGGACGGGGTGCCGGAGGCCTTTGGCCTGACGCGGGACACCCGCTCCAACGTGTCTACGACTCCGGGGCGCTATGCCACCGGCGCGGAAAAGGTGTTTGCCGCCGGCGATATGCGCCGGGGACAGTCGCTGGTGGTCTGGGCCATCACCGAGGGCCGCGCCGCGGCAAAAGAGGTGGACGAATACCTGATGGGATATACCAACCTGACCTGAGAAACCGATTGTGCTCATACGAGACAAAAAGAGCCTGGAGGAACGGTGAAAACCGGACCTCCGGGCTCTTTGCATATGATGGAATAAAGTGGGACACGCCCTCATAGGATGGGATAAGTTAGAAGGGAGGCGGGGCCTTGAAGCGGGAGAAAGCGCTGCGGCAGGCGGCTGACGTCCTGCCGGAACGGTTGCGGAAGCTGTTGGATGGGCTGCCCGGAGAGCTGAGGGCGGAAATGGAAGAGCTGCGGCTCCGACGGGGGTTTCCCATGACGGCGGTGACGGGGATGGGAGAGGTCCCACTGGGGAACGGTCCGGTGACGGAGGCGGACCTTCGCATGGTGCTGGAGAGCGCCAGCCAGGGCTCCGCCCACACGGTGCTGGACCAGGTGAAAAACGGCTTTGTCACGTTCCGGGGCGGGCACCGGATCGGCCTGTGCGGGACGGTGACCCGGCGGGAGGGAGAGATCGCCACCCTGCGCTATCTCACGTCTCTCTGCATCCGGGTGGCTTGCCCGGTGGAGGGACAGGCTGTGGCGCTGCTCCCCGAGCTGACGGAGGGAGGGACCTTTCAGAGCACCCTGCTGCTGGCGCCGCCGGGGGCAGGTAAGACCACGCTGCTGCGGGACCTGGTGGGGGCGCTGTCCGATGAGTTGGGCCTGCGGGTGGGGGTGGCCGACGAGCGGGGCGAGATCGCGGCCCTGTGGCAGGGGGAACCCCAGCTTTATATCGGCCGGCACACCGACGTGCTGGACGGCTGCCGCAAGGCGGAGGGGCTGTCCATCCTCCTGCGGGGGATGGATCCACAGGTGCTGGCGGCGGACGAGATCACCCATCCGGACGACGTGGATGCCATGGTAGAGGCGGCGGGCTGCGGCGTGGCCCTGCTGGCCACCGCCCACGGCGGCGGACGGCCCGACCTGGAGCGGCGGCCCATCTACCGGACGCTCCTGCGGGAGCGGGTGTTCCGCCGGCTGGTGGTGCTGGAGCGGCACGGCAGCCGCCGGGCCCTGCGGGTGGAGGGATTGCCGTGATCCGGTTGGCGGGGGCCGCGCTGCTGGTGGGCGGCTTCGCGGCTGTCGGCTTTGCCGCCGTGGGCAGGCTGGACGGACGGGTGCGGGACCTGCGGGGCCTGATCGCCGGTCTGGAGAGCATGGGGCGGGAGCTGCGGTGGCGTCTGGCGCCCATGCCGGAGCTGCTGCGTCAGGCGGCGGAGGAGAGTGCGGGGCCGGCGTCTGCGCTTTTCCTCGCCTGCGCCCAGGGAATGGAACAGCCGGAGGGCAGTGGCTTTTGCGGGGTGTGGAGGCGGGAGCTGGAGCGATGCCGGCTGCGGCTGGAGCCGGCGGACCGGAGCGTCCTGGAACAGCTGGGCGGCGTGCTGGGCCGGTACGACGGCGGCAGCCAGTGTAAGGCGCTGGCCGCCGCGGTGGAACGCCTGGAGCGGCAGCGGGAGGAGGCGGTGAGCCGCCGGGCCAGGCTGGGCCGGGTTTACGGGATGCTGGGGGTGACCGCCGGCGTCTTTCTGATGATTCTTCTGATTTAGGAGGCCGCTCTTATGAATGTGGATCTGATATTCAAGATCGCCGCCATCGGCATTTTGGTGTCGGTACTCAATCAGGTGCTCACCCGGTCCGGCCGGGATGAGATGGCCACCATGACCACGCTGGTGGCGCTGGTGGTGGTGCTGATGATCGTGGTGCAGGAGATCAGCAGCCTGTTCGACATGGTGAAAAACCTGTTTGGCCTATGAGCGACGTGATGAAGGTGGCCGCGGCGGCCATCATCTCGGCGGTGTGCGCCGTAGTGGTGCGCAAGCAGGCGCCGGAGGTGGGGCTGCTGCTGGCGGTGTGCGCGGGGGCGCTGATCCTGTTGTACTGCTCCGGCGCCCTCAACTCGGTGGTGGATTTTATGGACAAGCTGGCCCAGGCAGGTGGGCTGTCCACGGCGGTATTGACGCCGGTGTTGAAGGTGACCGGCATTGCCCTGGTCACCCGTCTGGCGGCGGACTTCTGCCGGGACGCCAGGGAGGGGGCGCTGGCGGCGGCGGTGGAGATGGCGGGCTCTGCCCTGGCCCTGGTGACGGTGCTGCCGCTGATGTCCGCCGTGCTGGATATGCTCACCGGGCTGTTGGACTGAGGGCCTGGAAACAGGCGCGAGAGGTTAAAAGCGATGAGACAAATTTTGTGGATGCTGCTGTTCCCGCTGCTGGCGCTGGCGCTGACGGGCGCCGCCTTCGCGGTGACCCCGGACGAGGTGTTGTCCGGCCAGGAGGACGCGCTGGACGTGGATGAGCTGGAGCGGGCGGCGGAGCGGAGCGGCGGCACAGTGGACTACGGCGTGGGGCTGGATGAGGGCCTGGAACAGCTGCTGGACACGGGAAGCGGGCAGATCAGGGGCGTGACGCGCCGGGCGGTGCGGTCCGGGGTGCTGCTGCTGGTGATCCTGCTGCTGTGCGGGGTGGCGGAGACTGTGTATGGCACAGTGGGGCGGCTGGACCTGCCGGCGGTGCCTCTGGCGGGGGCGCTGGCGGTCACCGCGGTGGCAGTGACGGACGTCAACTCTCTGCTGGGGCTGGGCAGAAGCGCCATCGACGGCATCGCGTCCTTTTCCAATGTGCTGCTGCCCACCGTGGCGGCGGTGACGGCGGCCACCGGAGCCATCACCGGCGCGGCGGCCCGGCAGATGGCGGCAGTGCTGTTCTGCGATCTGCTGGTCAATCTCATCAACAACCTGTTGATCCCGCTGCTCTATGGCTTTCTGGCGGCGTCGGTTGCCTGGGCGGCGCTGAACAACGAGGGGCTGAAGCGGGTGGCGGCGCTGCTGAAGTGGGTGGTGACGACGGTGCTCACCGTGGTGATGCTGGCCTTTGTAGGCTATCTGACGGTGAGCGGCGTAGTGGCGGGGGCGGCGGACGCGGCCACCGTCAAAGCCGCCAAGTTCGCCATATCCGGGGCCATTCCCGTGGTGGGCGGCATCCTGTCCGACGCGGCGGAGACCATTCTGGCCTCCGCCGGGGTGCTGCGGGGGACGGTAGGGGTGTTCGGTATGCTCACCGTCCTGGGCATCTGTCTGGCGCCGCTGCTTCAGATGGCGGTGCATTACCTGATGTATAAGTTGGTGTCGGCCATGGCGGCCACAGTGGGGGGCGGGCGGCTGTGCGGCCTGGTGGACCAGATCGGCAGCGCTTTTGGCCTGATGATGGGCATGACAGGGGCCTGCTGCCTGCTGCTGCTCATCGCGCTGGTATCTTCGATCTCGGTGGTATCGGTATGATGGAATTTGTGCGGGAGTGGCTGCTGGGCGTGACCTGCGCGGCCATGGCGCTGGCCCTGGCGGAGATCGTGGCGCCGGAGGGCGGAGTGAAACGGGTGTGCCGTCTGGCCGGCGGGCTGGTGCTGCTGCTGGCGGCGGTGAGCCCCGTTCTGAAGCTGGACGAGGCGGACTTGTCCCGGGCGCTGACGGAGTACCGGGTGACTACCCAGGACTATGGAGACGCGCTGGTAGAGAAAAATAATTTGCTGTACCGTACCATCATAGAGGAGAAGACAGCCGCATATATTTTGGACAAGGCAGAGGAGCTGGGGATATCCTGTCAGGTGGAGGTGACCTTTGAATACGACAGGGATGGAACTCCCTGCCCCTATGAGGTGTCCCTGTGCGGGACCTGGACAGACGAGCAGCTCAGTCGGCTCAGCCGGACGCTGGAGGCGGACCTGGGCATACCGGCTGAGCGGCAGCGATTTGAGAGGATACAACCATGAAGCTGAAATGGAAATTGCCCTCGGCAGACAGGGTGTTTGAGCTGCTTAAACGGTATAAATATGTACTGATCGTCATTCTGGCGGGGGTGCTCCTGCTGGTATGGCCCTCGGGAGAGAAGGATGGCGAAACGGCAGAGCGGACCTCCGGTCTGACCGGGGCGGAGGAGGACTTCTCCGTCGAGGCGCTGGAAACGCGGCTGGGAGAGGTGCTGTCCAGGGTGGACGGCGCGGGGAAGGTGTCGGTGGTGCTCACCGTCCGCAGCGGCATGGAGCGGGTGCTGGCTACCGACGCCACTGTGGAGCAGTCGGAGGGAGAGAACAGGCGGGAGGAGACCACGGTGGTCATCTCCACCGGCTCCGGGCAGGAGGCCGTACTGGTGACCCAGCGTTACCCCACCTTTCAGGGGGCGCTGGTGGTGTGCCAGGGCGGCGGCGACCCGGAGGTACGGCTGCTGCTGACAAAGGCGGTATCGGCCCTCACCGGTCTGGGCTCGGATCGGATCACAGTATGCAAGGGTTCATAACAACAATATAAGTATGGAGGGGAACGGCATGAGCGTGTGGAAGCGAAATGTGGTGGTGGCAGCGATCGTCCTGTTTGTTGGGGCGGCGGTCTATCTGAACTGGTCTTACAACAACCAGGCCACAGACGGGGACAAGACAGGGGATACAGGTAAGATACTGGGACAGGCGTCGCTGGTGAACGGAACGGAGGACGAGGACGCCCTGCCCAGCGCGGGAAGCGACGGCGGGGACGGCCAGGGGCAGGAGCGGACCGGCTACTTTGCCACGGCCCGCCTGAACCGGCAGCAGGCCAGGGACAGCGCCCTGGAGCTGCTCCAGCAGGCGGCGGCGGATGAGAACGCGGATCAGGCCATGGTGGACGAGGCAAACGCATCCATTCAGACCATGGCGGCCTACACCATGTCGGAGGCCCAGGTGGAAAATCTGGTGACGGCCAAGGGCTATGGGGACTGCGTCTGCTTCATCAGCGACAACAGCGTCAGCGTGGTGGTGTCCGCCACGGCAGAGGGACTCAGTGAAAACGATATTGCCAAGATCGTGGAGATCGTAATGAAGGAGACCGGTCTCAGCGCGGACCGGATCAAGATCATAGAGACGGAGCCTTGACCGGACGAAAAAGAGGATTGTATTTTTCCTGTTGAGGTGGTAGAATACCAATGAACATAAAAATGCGAAGGAGCGTGAGGCCGCATGGCTGAAAGCAGAGAATATATCTCCCGGGAAGAGGAACTGGGCAGCGTGAGCATCTCCGAGGAGGTGCTGGCCGCCATCGCGGGTGCCGCCGCCATTGATGTGGAGGGCGTGGGCGCTCTGGGTTCCGGCCTGGGGAGCGATGTGGTCGCCATGGTGAACCGCAAAACGCTGTCCAAGGGCGTCCGCCTGGCGGTGGACGGCGATCAGGTCCAGGTGGATATCGCCGTGATGGTGAAATACGGCTATGTGGTGCCTGAGGTGGCCCGAGCCGTGCAGGACGCCATCATGAGCGCGGTGGAGAACACCAGCGGGCTCAAGGTGAGCCGTGTCAACGTGACCGTGGCCGGCGTGACCTTTCAAAAGTAGGGGCCGCCGCGGGCGCATTGGGCCGGCGGCTTCTCAAAACAGCACATAGGCCGGGCTGAAAAGCCCGGCTTTTTTGCGCAAATGGGGGGTTCCATTTTGGACGCCGTGCGTGTATAATGTATAATACCGTGTATATGCAAAATAGGGGTGGTATGCCCCTGGAGAAGAAAAGAGGAACCGGCTCCGGCGCCGGGAAAGGATGTATGCTCTATGACCAGAAGTACCGCCCGTGAGATCGCGATGCATTTTGCCTTTGAACTGGCCTTTTCGGACGTCAAAGCGGACGAGCTGCTGAACCGGGAGTTGACCCCGGAGACATTTGAGGCCCGCGGCCAGGAGACAGAATTGTATGCCGACTACCCTGACGAGGGGACACGGGCCTATATCGAGACCCTGGTGCGCGGCGTGGCTGGGCATGGCGCGGAGCTGGACGGCTATATCGACCGGTACGCCAAGGGCTGGCGGTTTTCCCGTATCGACCGGGTGGCCGCGGCCATCATGCGGGTGACCATGTATGAGATCCTTTATATGCCCGACATTCCCAACAAGGTGGCCATCAACGAGGCGGTGGAGATCGGGAAAAAGTATGTGGAAGACGATATCGTGCGGTTTATCAACGGCATTTTAGGCTCCTTTGTCCGGGCGGAATTCCCGGAAGAGCAGTAAGTAAAAGAGGTGGACCGGCATGGACGGTGTGTGCCTCGGATTCGATACCAGCAATTATACCACCTCCGCCGCGGTGTTTGACGGAAATACGGGGGAAAACAGGGGTCGACTGCTCACTGTGGCGGAGGGGACGCTGGGCCTGCGCCAAAGCGAGGCCCTGTTCCAGCACGTCAAGCGGCTGCATCTGATGGTGGAGCAGCTGCGGAGCGAGGGGCTGATCGGGCGGCTCCGGGCCGTGGGCGCTTCCACAAAGCCCAGGGAGACGGAGAAGTCCTATATGCCCTGCTTCCTGGTGGGAGAGGGGCAGGGGCGGAGCCTGGCTGCGGCGCTGGGCGTGCCTTTTTTCCCCTGCTCCCATCAGCAGGGGCATATCGCGGCGGCCGCCTGGTCCGCCGGGCGGGAGGACCTGCTGGACAGGCCCCACCTGGCCTGGCACCTGTCCGGCGGCACCACTGAGCTTTTGTACGTCCGGCCGTCGGGCTGCCGGGTGACGGCTCAGGTCATCGGCGGCACCACGGATATCTCCGCGGGGCAGCTGGTGGACCGGGTAGGTGTGCGGCTGGGGCTGGATTTTCCGGCGGGCAGGGCGATGGACAGCCTCAGCCTGGACTGGGACGGAGAGGACAGCTTTCCCGTTAAGACAAGGGAGGGAAAGTTTTCCCTGTCCGGGATGGAAAACAAGATACAGGGAATGTTGGAGGGGGGCGCGTCGCCGGCGGAGGCGGCCCGCTTTACCTTTGAGACGCTGGCCTCCGTGCTGGCCAGGACCACGCGGTGGGCCAGAGAGCAGTATGGCGAGCTGCCGGTGCTGTGCTCCGGCGGGGTGGCCTCCAACCGGCTGCTGCGCCGGAAGCTGGAGCCGCTGGGCGTCATTTTCGCGCCGCCCCGGTATTCCACCGACAACGCGCTGGGCGTGGCGATCCTGACCCACCGGGCGCTGGAACAGGAGGAAGCGGGATGGATCTGACCCAATTTCCCGTCTATACAGTCTCCCAGATCAACGGATACCTGAAGGATTTGATGGATGACGACCCGTTGCTGAAAGGGCTGCTCATTCGGGGTGAGATATCCAACTATAAATGTTACCCGTCCGGTCATCACTATTTTTCCCTGAAGGACGAAAAAGGAAGTCTGCGGTGCGTCATGTTCCGGGGGGACGCGGCGCGGCTCCGGTTCCGTCCGGCCAATGGGACGCGGGTGGTGGCCTTTGGCCGGGTGTCCGTATTCCCCAGAGACGGCCAGTATCAGCTCTATTGCAGTGAGCTGTTGGAGGATGGCCGGGGGGCGCTGGACCAGGCCTTTGAACAGCTCCGCCTCCGGCTGGAGAGGGAGGGGCTGTTCGATCCGGCGGCCAAAAAGCCCCTGCCTGCCTATCCGGGCAAGGTGGCCTTGGTCACCTCGCCGGCGGGGGCCGCGGTGCAGGATATGATCCGGATCCTGGGCGCCCGCTGGCCCATGACTCAGGTGCTGGTGGTGCCGGTGCGTGTCCAGGGCGAGGGCGCGGCGGAGGAGATCGCCGCCGCTATTCACGAGGTCAATAACCGGGCGGACATCGATTTGATCATCACGGGCCGGGGCGGCGGGTCCCGGGAGGACCTGTGGGCCTTTAATGAAGAAGTGGTGGCCCGGGCCATCTATGTGTCCAATATTCCGGTGATCTCCGCCGTGGGCCACGAGCCGGATGTGACCATCGCCGATTATGTGGCGGATGTGCGGGCAGCCACGCCTTCCAACGGCGCGGAGCTGGCGGTGCCCGACCAGGCGGCGGCGCGCCGGCGGCTGGATCAGCTCTGCCGGCGGCTGGCCGCCGGGGAGCAGAGCCGTTTGACTGCGGCGCGGCGGGACTTGGCACGGCTGGCGGGCAGCCGGGTCCTGCGGGGGCCAAAGGCGGCCATTGAGGACAGACGGCTGGCGTTGGACAGTCTGCTGCGGCAGATGAACGCCGCGTTCCGGGGCCGGATCAAGGATAGACGGGGAATGCTGTCCCGACTTTGCGCGGGCCTGGACGCGATGAGCCCGCTGAAGGTGTTAGGCAGAGGCTATGCCATCGCCCGGACTGAGGCGGGGGTAGTGACCGGCATCGGGCAGGTGGAGGTGGACCGGCCGCTGGATGTGACCGTGACGGACGGTGTGCTCCACTGCGCGGTCACGGGAAAGGAGAAACGGACATGGCGGTAAAGAAGCAGTCCTTTGAGCAGGCGATGGAGCGCCTGGAGAAGATCGTGGAGCGGTTGGAGCAGGGCGAGTGCGGCCTGGATGAGTCTCTCAAGCTCTTTGAGGAGGGGGCAAAGCTGGCGGGCGACTGCGGCAAGCTGCTGGACCAGGCGGAGCAGAAGGTGACTCAACTGATGGCTAACGGTGAGGAAGCACCCTTTACGGGAGAGGCATGATCATGGATTTCATGCGGGAATATGAGGACGCACGGCATCGGATCGAGCGGGAGCTGAACGACTGCTTTACAGAGGAACTGCCCCAGCGGGAGCTATTGGACGCCATGCGGTACAGTCTGCTGGCGGGGGGAAAGCGCATCCGCCCTGTGCTGACGCTGAAATGCTGCGAGGCGGTGTGCGGGCGGTGGGAACCCGCGCTGGACTATGCCTGTGGAGTAGAAATGCTTCACACCTATTCTCTGATC
This sequence comes from uncultured Oscillospiraceae bacterium, assembly GCA_964624195.1. Lineage (GTDB taxonomy): Bacteria > Bacillota > Clostridia > Oscillospirales > Oscillospiraceae > Enterenecus. Next base: position 11,411 of record CAZUWQ010000007.1, read on the forward strand.
CATGACGATTTGCCCTGCATGGATAACGACGATCTGCGCCGGGGCAAGCCCACCTGCCACAAGGCATATGGGGAGTGTAACGCCGTGCTGGCGGGGGACGCTCTGCAGGCCGCGGCGTTCCAGCGGCTGGCCTCGTCCAAGCGGGCAGCGCGCCCGGAGGCCAACGGACAGGCCTGCGCCATTTTGGGCGAGGCGGCGGGGGCCGTCTCCGGCATCTGCGGGGGACAATATCTGGATATGAGCGGCGAGGGGCGGGCCCTGGGCCCGGACGAGCTGACCCGTATCCATATGTGGAAGACGGCTGCTCTGCTGAAGGCGGCCTGTCTGCTTGGCCTGACGGCGGCGCCGGCGGCCGCGCCGGAGCAGTGGGCCGGGGCGGCGCGCTACGCGGAGGAACTGGGCCTGGCCTTCCAGATCCGGGACGATATGCTGGATCAGGAGTCCACGGTGGAGGAGCTGGGCAAGCCCATCGGCTCCGACGCGGACAACGGCAAGGTCACCTTTGCCACCCTGTACGGTCTGGAAGAGTGCCGGAAACTGGTGGCGGAGCACACGGAGCGGGCAAAACAGGCGGCGGAGGGCTGCTTCGCGCGCCCGGAATTTCTATGCCGGCTGGCCGACTGGCTGGCTGGGCGCAAGGGTTGAAGGGAATAGGCGTCGGGGCTTTCCCGCGGCTTGAAGGGGCGTCAATATGATAAGTCCGATCCTGATCATGGCAGTGGCGGCCTGGGCGTTGGCTCAGGTGCTGAAGCTGCTGATCTCCATGGCGGTATACCGCAAATTTGATATCAAGTATCTGACCACCGGGGGCGGCATGCCCAGCTCCCACTCGGCGCTGGTGTGCGCCTGCGCGGTGGGGACGGCGTTTGGGGCGGGGATCGGATCGCCAATCTTTGCCGTGGCGGCGGTCATGGCCTTTATCGTGATGTACGACGCGGCCAATGTGCGCCGGGAGACCGGAGAACAGGCCAAGGTGCTGAACTATATCATGAAGAACTGGTCGGAGCTCAAGCCGGAGATGTTCGGAGAGGAATTGAAAGAGCTCATCGGTCACACGCCGCTCCAGGTGGCGATGGGGGCGGTGCTGGGGGTCTGCGTGGGGCTGGTGGGCAGCATCCTGGTATTTTGACGCGGTAATGGAGAGAGACAGACATGATATGTGAGCATATGGATCAGATCACAGACCAGCAGGCCATCCAGCTGTGTGAGCGGCTGCGGGAGCAGATCGTTGACAGCGTCTCCCGCACCGGCGGCCATCTGGCATCCAGCCTGGGCGTGGTGGAGCTGACGGTGGCGATCCATCGGGTGTTTGATCTGAACGTGGACCGCCTGGTGTTCGACGTGGGGCACCAGTGCTACGCCCATAAGATATTGACCGGCAGAGGAGACCAGATGGACACCCTGCGGCAGTTTGGCGGGCTGTCCGGCTTTCCCAAGCCCAGGGAGCACCGGGCGGACGCTTTCATCGCCGGACACGCCTCCAATGCCGTATCTGTGGCGCTGGGCATGGCCCGGGCCAGGACGTTGAACCGGGAAAACTACCATGTGCTGGCGCTGATGGGGGACGGGGCCATGACGGGGGGCCTGGCCTTCGAGGGGCTGTCCAACGCCGGCCAGAGCGGTGAGCCGCTGATCGTCATCCTCAATGACAACGGGATGTCCATCACCAAAAATGTGGGCGGCGTGGCAAGCCACCTGGCCCGGCAGCGGCTGAAGCCCCAGTATCTGCAGCTGAAAAAGCTCTACCGCAAGGCCACCAGCCATGGGCCGGTGGGCCGTGCGGTCTATCAGGTGACCCACCGGGCCAAAAAGCTCATCAAGGACGCGCTGCTGTCCTACAGTGTCTTTGAGGATATGGGCTTTGTCTGTCTGGGTCCGGTGGATGGGCATGATGTAGGCCAACTCACCCGTCTGCTCCAATATGCCAAGGAACTGAACTGTCCGGTGGTCCTCCACGTCAAAACGATAAAGGGTAAGGGCTATCCGCCGGCGGAACGGGAGCCGGACCGGTTTCACGGGATCGGTCCCTTCCGCAAGGAGGATGGCGTCTCGCTGTCCCCCTGCGGCGGCACCTTCTCCAAGGTGTTCGGCGAGACCCTGTGCCAGCTGGCCCGGGAGCGGGAGGAGGTGACCGCCATCACTGCGGCCATGCAGTCCGGCACCGGACTGGACGGTTTTTCCGCGGAGTTTCCCGACCGGTTTTTTGATGTGGGCATTGCCGAGGGCCACGCGGTGTCCATGGCTGCCGGCATGGCGAAGCAGCGGCTGCTTCCGGTGTTCGCGGTATACTCCTCCTTTTTGCAGCGGAGCTATGATATGCTGCTCCACGACGTAGCCATTCTTGGCCTCCATGTGGTGTTCGGTGTGGACCGGGCCGGGCTGGTGGGTGAGGATGGTGAGACTCATCACGGTGTGTTTGACGTGGCCTATCTCAGCTCGGTGCCGGGAATGAAAATTTTGTGCCCGTCCAGCTTCGCGGAGCTGCGGGCTATGCTGCGGCACGCGGTGCTGGAGGTCCGGGGTCCGGTAGCGGTGCGGTATGCCAGGGGCGGCGAGGGAGAGTTCCGGGGTCAGTGCGGCGTGGAGGGTTCCTGCCTGGTGCGGCAGGGGACCGATCTGACCATCGTCACCTATGGCACCCTGCTGAACGAGGCCATCAAGGCGGCCTGCCTTTTGGAGGAGCGGGGTGTGTCGGCAGAGGTGCTGAAGCTGAACAGCATCGCCCCGTTGGACATGGACGCCATCCGGATCTGCGGGGAGCGGACCGGGCGGCTGTTGATCGCGGAGGAGTGCGTGGACGCCGGGTGCGTGGGGCGGAGGATCGCCTCAGAGCTGGTATTGGGCGATTGCGGTCCCATCCGGGTGTCGTTGGCAAACCTGGGAGACCGGTTTGTCCAGCACGGCACCGTGGCGGAGCTTCGGGCGCTGTGCGGCATCGACGCCAGGTCGCTGTGCCGCAAAGCAATGGAGGACTTGCGCCATGGCTAAGAAGCGGCTGGACGTACTGTTGACGGAACGGGGGCTGGTGGAGAGCCGGCAGCGGGCTCAGGCCGTTATCATGGCAGGTCAGGTATTTTCCGGGGACCGGCGGCTGGACAAGGCTGGACTGGCTTTGGAGGAGGACGTTCCCCTGGAGATCCGGGGGCAGACACTGCGCTATGTGAGCCGGGGCGGGCTGAAGCTGGAAAAGGCCATGGCCTGTTTTCCGGTCTGTCTTCAGGGCAAGGTGGCGGCGGATATCGGCGCTTCCACCGGCGGCTTCACCGACTGTATGCTCCAGAACGGGGCGGAGCGGGTGTACGCGGTGGATGTGGGCTATGGCCAGCTGGCCTGGTCCCTGCGGGGCGACCCGCGGGTGATCTGTCTGGAGCGCACCAACGCCCGTTATCTCAGCCGGGAAGAGATCCCGGAGCCGCTGGATTTTGCTTCTGTCGATGTGTCTTTTATCTCGCTGAAGCTGATCCTGCCCGCCCTGCGTCCTCTGTTGAAGGAGGACGGCCAGGTGGTGGCGCTTATCAAGCCCCAGTTCGAGGCGGGACGGGAAAAGGTGGGCAGGAAAGGCGTGGTGCGGGATCCCGCGGTCCATCTGGAAGTGCTGGAGCGATTTCTGGAGCACGCCGCCGAAGCGGATCTTACTGTAAAGGGGATCGACTTTTCACCGGTTCGCGGGCCGGAGGGAAATATAGAATATCTGGGATATCTGTGGGCCGGTCGGGGGGAGACGGAATATGGCGACCTTTCCGCGCTGGTCCGGCGGTCCCATGAGGAATTGGAGGGAAAGCCCCGTGAAGGTGATACTCAGTCCCAATCCATATCGTGACCGGGGCCTGCGGGCGGCCCAGACGGCCAGACGCCTGCTGGCGGACTGCGGCGTGGAGTCGGTGATCTGCCTCCCCTTTGAGTTGGACGAAAACAGCCGGGTGGAGCTGCCGGCGGGGGTGCCCCTGGGCAAGCTGAAGCAGGAGCTGGAGAGGGCGGACGTGCTGGTGTGCTTTGGCGGCGACGGGACCATCCTCCACGCGGCCAGGGACGCCAATCCCCGCTGTATCCCGGTGCTGGGGGTCAATTTGGGAAGTGTAGGTTTTATGGCGGAGCTGGAGTCAGGGGAGCTGTCCCTGCTGTCCAAGCTTGCCGACGGGAAGTTCGGTATTGAGAAACGGATGATGTTGGACGTGACCGTGCGCCGGGAGGGCAAGCGGGTGTTTTCCGAAATCGCGCTGAACGACGCGGTGGTCATCAAGGGCGCGGTGGCCCGTGTGCTGGACCTGGAAGTGACAGGGGACCGGGTGGTGCTGGCCTCCTTCTCCGGTGACGGTGTGGTGATCGCCACCCCCACGGGCTCCACTGCCTATTCGTTGGCGGCGGGAGGGCCCATTGTGGAGCCCACCGCGGAGAATACCATCATGACGCCCATCAGCGCCCACTCCCTGCACGTCAAACCTTTTGTGCTGGACAGCGGGCGGGTGGTCGGCGTGCGCATCGCGCCGGGAAGCCGGAAGACCGCCTATCTGTCGGTGGACGGTGGGCGGGCCTTCAAGCTCCAGCCGGGGGACTGGGTGGAGTGCCGCAAATCGGCCCAGGTGACCCGCCTGGTCAAGCTGACGGGACGCAGCTTTTACGAACGCATCAACCAGAAGTTAGGAAGGGCGTGAGCAGATGAAATCCAGACGGCAGGCGGAGATCCTTCGACTGGTCCAGACCCGGGATATCGAGACCCAGGAGCAGATGTTGGAGTGCCTGCGGGAAAGCGGCATCCGGGCGACTCAGGCCACGATCTCCCGGGACATCAAGGACCTGAATCTGGTGAAGCAGCCCACAGGGGGCGGCGCGTACAAATACGCGGCGGCGGAGGAGCGCCAGCCCCGGCACGCCTTTGCGGGCCGGCTGCAAAAGATATTCAAGGAAGGCGTCACGTCCTTTGATATGGCGCAGAATCTTGTGGTGGTCAAGACCATGCCTGGGCTTGCTTCCGCCGCGGGGGCGGCGTTGGACAGCATGGGGATCGACGGCCTGGTGGGCTCGCTGGCCGGCGACGATACCGTGGTGCTGATCATGCGGGACAACCAGTGCGCGGAGGAGCTTTGCGCGGAGATGAGATTCATGTTGGGAAAGAGCTGATTTTTGGATGCGCCGCAAGAGCGCTGGATCAGTGCTTACTGAGAGGTGAGAGGATATGCTTTCCCTGCTGCATATTGAAAATATCGCGGTGATCTCTGAGGCGGACATCGTATTTGACCGGGGCTTCAACGTGCTCACCGGAGAGACCGGCGCGGGCAAATCCATCGTCATCGACGCCATCGGCGCCATTATGGGGGAGCGCACCAGCCGGGACCTGATCCGCACTGGGGCCGGATCCGCCCGGGTGTCCGCCGTGTTCCGGGACCTGCCGAGGCTGGAGTGGTTTGACCGACAGGGAATCGCCCCGGACGAAAACGGGGAACTGCTGCTGGAGCGGTCCATCCAGAGCGACGGTAAGAACCTTTGCCGGGTGAACGGCCGTCCGCTGCTGGTGACCCAGCTGCGGGAGCTGGGCTGTCAACTGCTGAACATCCACGGCCAGCACGACGGCCAGCAGCTGCTGGACGAGGAGTGCCACCTGGATTACCTGGACAGCTTTGGCGGGACGGAGGCGTGCAGGGCGGCCTTTCTCGACGACTATGAACAGGTAAGGGGGCTGCGCAGGGAGTTGGATGCCCTGCGGATGGACGACGCGGAAAAAGCCCGGCGGATCGACACGCTGAATTATCAGATCGACGAGCTGGAGCGGGCGGAACTGAAGCCCGGAGAAGAGGATGAGTTGTCCGCCCGCCGGGAGGTGCTGCGCAACGCGGAGCGCATCACCAGCGCTATAGACGGCGCGTGGCAGGCCCTCACGGGCGGTGACGACGGCGAGGGCGCCGTGTCCCTGCTGATGACGGCACAGGAGCAGCTGGCTCAGGGCGGGCGGTACAGCGACGAGCTGGACAAGCTGTCCAAACGGGCGGCCCAGCTGCGCTATGACGCGGATGACCTGGCGGAGCTGGTGCGGGACGCCCGGGGAGACATGGACTTCTATCCCGGCGAGCTGGACGAGTTGGAGAGTCGGCTGGACCAGCTGCACCGGCTGAAAAAGAAATACGGCGGCAGTGTGGAGGAGATGCTGGACTATCTGGAGCGCTGTCGGCAGGAGCTGGACGAGATGCAATTCTCCGAGGAGCGCGTTGCGGGTCTGGAGCAAAAGCTGGAAAGCGCGGTGAAGGAGGCGATCCATAAAGGAAAAATACTTTCCACAGAGCGAAGGGCTGCGGCCCAGAGGCTGGCGGAGCGCATCCAACAGGAGCTGACGGAGCTGGATATGCCAAAAGTCCGCTTTGAGGTGGCCTTTGCGCCCAAAGAGGGGCAGGACGGGATGGACGCCACCGGTATGGATGTGGTGCGTTTCCTCATGTCCGCCAATGTGGGGGAGGAACTGAAGCCCATCAACAGGATCGCCTCCGGCGGTGAGCTGTCCCGCATCATGCTGGCGCTGAAAAATGTGCTGGCGGAGAATGACCAGGTGACCACCATGGTGTTTGATGAGGTGGATGCCGGGGTGTCCGGCCGGGCGGCGGGCAAGGTGGCCCGGAAGCTGTTCCAGGTGGCCCGGAGCAAGCAGGTGCTGTGCGTCACCCACCTGGCTCAGATCGCCGCCATGGGAGACGTGCACTTCTCCGTGGAAAAGGGGGAGCGGGACGGGCGCACCTATACCCGGGTGGAGCGGCTGGAGCGGGGCCGCCGAAAGGAAGAACTGGCCCGTCTCAGCGGCGGAGAGATCACGCCCACCATGCTGGATGGCGCCGAAGAGCTGCTGCGGAGGGCGGAGGAATTTAAAAGGGGATTTAGCGGCTGAATGAGAAGGACAGAGCCGTTTGATGATCAAAATTTGGAGGAGAGGAAACAATGACATTGTATGATGAATTAGCGGCCAGGGGGCTGGTGGCTCAGGTCACTGACGAGGGCGCGGTCAAAGAGCTGATCAACAACGGCAAGGCGGTGTTCTACATCGGCTTCGACTGCACCGCCGACAGTCTCACCGCCGGGCACTTTATGGCGCTGACTTTGATGAAGCGGATGCAGGCGGCAGGGAACAAGCCCATCGC
>CAZUWQ010000008.1:0-2188 GCA_964624195.1 uncultured Oscillospiraceae bacterium
CCCGAGGACATCGAGATGCAGGTGTACCGCTCCTCCGGCGCCGGCGGCCAGCACATCAACAAGACCTCCTCCGCCGTGCGGCTCATCCACAAGCCCACCGGCATTGTGGTGGCCTCCCAGCAGGAGCGGTCCCAGTTCCAGAACAGGGAGACCTGTATGAAGATGCTCCGGTCCAAGCTGGTGCAGATCAAGGAGCAGGAGCACCTGGACAAGATCTCCGACATCAAGGGCGCCCAGCTGAAGATCGAATGGGGCAGCCAGATCCGCTCCTATGTGTTCATGCCCTATCAGCTGGTAAAGGACAACCGCACCGCCTATGAGACATCCAACGTGAACGGGGTGATGGACGGCGACCTGGACGGGTTCATCAACGCCTATCTCACCGCCGCCGCCACCGGAAGCTGGGCGGAAAAATAAAGGGGAAAACCACCCTCCCCCGCGGCAGGATCCGCGGGGGAAATTTTTTGTCAAACAGGGCAAAATCATCTTGCGTTTTTGGGCAAATCGGGGTATGCTGGAAGCATAGGGCAGGTCCTGTCACGGGACCCGCAAATCACGGAAAGGTGGAATTGATGTGAAAAAGAAGCTGCTCTCCCTGCTGCTGGCCCTGGTCATGGTGTTGGGGCTGGCTGTGCCGGCGTTTGCCGCGGAGGATGCCGGGACGGCCGGTGCCGATCTGACCGGCACCACCATTATCCTGCACTCCAACGACGTACACGGCGCCATCGAGGGATATGCCAAAATGGCCGCCCTGAAGGCAGAGTACGAGGCCAAGGGCGCCTACGTCCTGGTGATGGACGCCGGCGACTTCAGCCAGGGCGAGACCTATGTCAGCGTCAGCCAGGGCGCCACGGCCATCGAGCTGATGAACATGGTGGGCTACGACGTGGCGGCCCCCGGCAACCATGAGTTTGACTATGGCTATGCCAACCTGAAGGAGCTGGAGGCAGCCGCCGACTTCCCCATCCTGGCCGCCAACATCACCTACAACGACGAGCTGACCTTCGGTGACAACCTTGTGTTCACCGCCCCCGACGGCACCAAGATCGGCGTGTTCGGCCTGGACACCCCGGAGACCGCCTCCAAAGCCCATCCCGCCAAGATCCAGGGCGTGAAGTTCGCCGGCGGCGAGGAGCTGTACGCCGTGGCCGCCGCCCAGGTGAAGGCCCTGGAGGACAAGGGCGCGGACATCATCGTCTGCCTGGGTCACCTGGGCATTGACGACGAGACCGCCGCCACCGCCAACCGCTCGGTGGATCTGCTGGCCAAGGTCAGCGGCATCGACGTGTTCATCGACGGCCACTCTCACTCCACTGAGGATGAGATCGCCGCCCTGGTCGGCGAGAGCCGCACCGTCAACGGCGCGGTGGTCACCTCCACCGGCACCAAGTTCGCCAACATCGGCGTGATCACCATCCAGGACGGCCAGGTGGTCTCCGCCGACTGCGTGTCCACCGAGACCATCACCGTGCCGGAGGGCGATCCCATCGCCGCCCGGGCCGACGCCATCATCACGGAAATCAAGGAAGACTACGGCGCCACCTTTGCCACCACTGAGGTGCTGCTCAACGGCGAGCGGGCCCCCGGCAACCGCACCGAGGAGACCAACCTGGGCGACCTGATCTGTGACGCTCTGATGTGGAAGGCCAATTCCGAGGGCGAGGCCGTGGACGCCGCCATCACCAACGGCGGCGGCATCCGCGCTGAGATCGCTGTCGGTGACATCTCCAAGGACGACGTGAACGCGGTGCTGCCCTTCGGCAACACCCTGAACATCATCAAGATCAAGGGCTCCGAACTGCTGGAGGTGCTGGAGGCGTCCACCTTCTGCACGCCCGAGGCCATCGGCGGCTTCCCCCAGATCGCCGGCATGAAGATCACCATTGACGTCAGCAAGGCCTACGATCAGGGCGACCAGTACGGCGAAACCACCTACTTCGGCCCCGCCAGCATCAACCGCGTGACCATCAACGAGATTGGCGGAAAGGCCTTCGACCCTGACGCCATCTACACCGTAGCCACCAACGACTTCCTGGCCGCCGGCGGCGACACCTACTATCGCTTCGTCAACGCCACCGCCAACTATGACCTGGGCATCCCCATGGACGAGGTCGTCATGGAGTATATCACCGAGGTGCTGAACGGCACGGTCACCGCCGCCCAGTACGGCGAGACCGAGGGCCGCATC
>CAZUWQ010000008.1:2288-17012 GCA_964624195.1 uncultured Oscillospiraceae bacterium
TCCGGGTTCAAGTGGACCGCCATCTATGAGGCCAACAAGGACAGCATCGCGGACCCCAACCTGATCTATGTGGGCCAGCTGCTCATCCTCCCGGCCCTGGCTGACTGAATCGGGCAGGGTAAGGCCCCATCGGTCTGTGAGTCCCTTCGATAAAAGCAGGCAATAAACGGCGGGCCCGTCGTGTAACAGGCCCGGTAAAACAGCGGTCTGACCGGCAAAATGCCGGCCAGACCGCTGTTTTTCTGTGTTCTTTGCAATCGCCAAGGCAAATGATGTAAAAGCCAGGCCTCAGCCCCAAGACCGGAGCCGGACGTGGAACCTATCCTGTTTTCTCCGGCCGAGCGGGCAAGACAGGCTTCCTCCGGGTCCGTCCCGGAATTGCTGTTTCGCTCTTTCTCAATGCATCAGCGTATTCTCCCCCTCCGCCCCGCTCAGCGAGCTGTCGGTGGCGAAGTAGTAGGCCAGGATGTCCGCCGCCACGGCGGCCAGGGAGCCGCCGCTGGACCCCTTCTCCGCCACCAGACAGACGGCCACCTGGGGGTCGTCATAGGGGGCGAAGCAGACGAACACGGCCAGCGAATCCTCTTCTCCGGACACCTCGGCGGTGCCCGTCTTACAGCCCACCTCCACCGGCAGACTGTCGAAGTACCGGGCCATGGAGGTCGTCTTGGCCAGGTCGTACATCCCCTGCTTTACCGCCGCCAAATGCTCCGGCTGGATGTCCACCGTGTTCAGCACCACCGGCTCATAGCTGCAGACCACCTGGCTGTAATCGCTGGACTTGACCTCCTTCAGCAAATGCACCTGGTACCGGTTCCCCCCGTTCACCAGCGTCGCCACATAGTTTGCCAGCTGGAGGGGCGTGAACTGGTTGTTCTCCTGCCCGATGGCGGCGAACATGGTGGCGCCGCCGTACCAGACCTGCCCAAAGTACTCCGACGTCTCCGGCCCCGCGATGAACCCCTCCTGTTCCGCGATCTCAATGCCGGTATACTGCCCCAGCCCGAACTGGGCGGCATAGCTCCTCAGCGTCTCGATGCCCACGCGGCGGCCCACGTCGTAAAAGAACACGTTGCACGAGTCCTTGATGGCCCGCGTCACGTTTTCCACTCCGTGGGCGCCGGGGTAGATCCAGCAGGTGGGATGGGTGTCGGGGTAATAGGTATAGACGCCGGTGCAGGTCACTGTGGACTTGGGCGTGATGACCCCCGAGGACAGCCCCGCCACGGCGGTGACCATCTTAAAGGTGGACCCCGGAGCATAGAGGCCCTGGGTGGCCCGGTTGGTCAGCGGCTTGGCGCTGTCCTCCAGCAGCTGGGTAAAGTCGGCGGCGTAGGTGGACAGGTCGAAGGTGGGATAGGACCCCATCGCCAGCACGCCGCCGGTCATGTCCAGCACCACCCCCGCCGCGCCGCCGGGGTCCTCCAGCGCCGACACAAATTCCGCCAGCTCGTCCTCCACCACCGTTTGCAGGCCGATGTCCAGGGTGAGCACCACATTGTCCCCCGGCTCCGGCTCGGTGATCCAGGTCTGGCTCATGAGCTTGCCGTTTTCGTTGGTCTCGATCTGCCGCACGCCGCTGGCGCCGTGCAGGTATTCCTCAAAAGCCAGCTCCGCTCCCTCCAGGCCCACCACCGCGTTGTAGGGGTAGCCCTTCTCCTTATAGGTCTGCCACATGGCGTCCGAGGTGTACTTCCCCGTCCGCCCCAGCACATGGGCGGCGTAGGTGGTGTTGTACTGCCGGGCGGAGGCCGTCTCAATGGTCACGCCGGTGAGAGAGTGCTCCTTCACCTTGGAGATGAACGCCACGTCCACGTTTTGGGCAAACACATACTCCGTGCGCAGGATGTCGCTGCTGCGGAGATACACCTCGTACAGCACCCCAAGCAGCTCCCGCGCCTCTTGGGAGACCGCCGTTCCCTCCGTCCGCCGGATGCCGAAGGTCTCGCACATGGCCGCCAGCAGCTCCGCCGCCGACAGGTCTGCCTCCGCCGGGTCGTCCACCCAGCCGTATTTTTTTGCCAGCTGGCCCAGATAGGTGATCTGAACGGTGGTCTCCCCGTCCTCCCCCTCCCGCAGGTAGGAGAACACGTTCTCACCGGTGTAGGTCCAGGGGGCGGTCTCCGACACGGGCAGCGAGTCCGCCCACTCCACCCCTGCCTCCCGGCACAGGGCCAGCAGCTGGGTCAGGATGTCGTTCCGGTCCTCCCCCATCAGCTTCACGTCCAGCGTCACATTATAGCTGATGGCGTTGGTCACCAGCACCCGGCCATAGCGATCCAGAAGCTCCCCCCGCACGCTGTCCACCGTCTCCGTCTGCGTCGCCTTGGCGCTGGCGTTGGCCAGATAGTCCTCCCCGTGGACCACCTGGATGTCATACAGCACCACCACAAAGACCAGCAGCACACAGCAGAACATCCCCAACAGCATCCCGGTGCGGATCTGGATCCGCCGGCTCTCGTCCTCGGTGCGGGCGTCCTTCACGCCGCGCTGCAGTTCAAAGGGGTTGTTGCCGGCGGCCTTCTTTTCCCGCCGCCGCTCCTCGCGCTTACTCATAATAGATCCTCCCGAAATGAACGCAGCAGAACCGCGCCAGCCAATACACGGGCAGGGAGAACACCAGCGTCCAAACCAACTCCGGTCCGGCCACCCGCAGCAGCGTCCGGAGCGGCGCCACGCCCCTCAGCAGCCGGGTCCCCACCTCAAACGCCTCCCACGCCGCCGTGGTGATGACGGCGCACAGCAGATGGCCCACCAGATCCCGCCGCAGCACATACTGGGTCAGCAGCCCGCACAGCCACCCCACCGCCGCCAGCACGGGCAGCAGCAGCGGGCTGCTGTGTCCGGCGGTGAACATCACCACCCCGGCGGCCATACCGAAGCCGGCGCCAAACAGCGGTCCCTCCAGCGTCCCCACCGCCACCGCCGCCATGGGCAGCAGCAGCGGCAGCGCGATGGGCAGCGGGCCGATGACATAGTAATTCAAAACGGCGATCAGGATCAGGGCCACGCCATAGGCCAGCCACTTGATGACGATATCTCTGCGGGTCACTGGGCCGGCCTCCTTTCCAAAAAGCGGCTCCTATTTTCCGTCCGTCGGCTCCCCGAACAGCGCCCAGGTGGAGCAGCCGGTGATCTTCACATCGACATACTGCCCGATAAGCCCCGCGTCCCCGTTCAGGTGGACCAGCCGGTTGCCGGCGGTCCTGGCGCTCAGGCCGTTTCTGGGGTCGTCGCTCTGCCCGTCCACCAGGCAGCGCTGCACCGTGCCGATGTAGGCCCGGTGCTTTTCCAGAGAAACGCGGTTCTGCGCCTCCACCAGCCGGTCGAAGTTGGCGGATTTCTCCTCCCTGGACATGGGGTCGGGCAGCTCCGCCGCCGGCGTGCCCTTCCGGGGAGAATAAATAAAGGTAAAGAGGGCGTCGAACCGGACCTCCTCGATGAGGGACAGGGTCTCCTCAAACTCGGCCGCGGTCTCCCCCGGAAACCCCACGATCACATCGCTGGTGAGCACGACGTCGGGAACGCGCTCCCGCAGCGCCCGCACCTTGTCCAGGTACTGCTCCCGCGTGTACCGCCGGTTCATGGCCTTCAGTACCCGGCTGCTGCCCGACTGGAAGGGCAGATGGATCACCGGCGCCACCTTTTCGCAGTCCCGCATCACGTCGAACAGCCGGGTGCCGGCGTCCTTGGGGTGGCTGGTCATGAATCGGAGCAGGAAGTCGCCGGGGATGGCGTTGGCCCGCTCCAGCAGGGTGGGAAAGTCCATGGGCTCCGCCAGATCCTTGCCGTAGGAGTTCACGTTCTGCCCCAGCAGGGTGATGTCCTTGTACCCCTGCTCCGCCAGCTGCCGTATCTCGCCCAAAATAGCCTCCGGCTCCCGGCTCCGCTCCCGCCCACGGACATAGGGCACGATGCAGTAGGAACAGAAGTTGTCGCACCCGTACATGATGGACACCCACGCCTTCACTGTTCCGGACCGGCGGACGGGCAGGCCCTCGGCGATGGCGCCGTCGGATGGCTCCGTCTCAAACACCCGCCCCCGGCGCAGATACACCCGGCGCAGCAGCTCCGGGAACCGCCACAGGGCCTGGGGGCCGAACACCAGGTCCACATGCCGATAGGACTGCCGCAGCCGCTCCGCCACGTGGGGCTCCTGGGCCATGCACCCGCACAGGCAGATGATCTGGGACGGCTTTTTCCGCTTGCCGTGGACCAGCGCGCCCACGTTGCCGAATACCCGCTGCTCCGCGTGCTCCCGGATAGCGCAGGTGTTGATGACGATGACGTCCGCGTCCCTGTCGCTGTCCGTCATCTCGTATCCCATATCCGTCAGCATCCCCCGCAGCAGCTCGGAGTCCGCCTCGTTCTGCTGGCAGCCGTATGTATCCACCCAGGCCAGCGGCGCCCGCGCCAGCTGACTGTTCAGCGCCCTCAGCTCGGCGCGGTATGCCCGCTGCCGCTCGATCTCCTCCGGCGCGACCACCGGGGTCTTTCTCTCCATGGGTCCTGCCCCTCCTTATTCCGCGGCGCGCAGCGGTCCCGCCTTCGACGCGGCCGCGCGGGAAGCGGGCGCCGCCGGCGCCCACCGCCCCCTGCCCTACGGATCATGGCGCGATCCACCTGCAGGGCCGCCATATGGCGGCCGCCTTCCGGTACCGCGAAAACAGCCGTAGGAAAGGGGGACGTCCCTCACCCGTGGGGTGATCGTAAATACAAATGTGTTTTATATTGTATCATGGATTTATGAACAAAACAAGGCCGTCCTCTCACTCCGGCAGCCGCCCCAGCAGCAGGGCGGCGCCCACCTGGGCCAGAAACAGGTCGGGGGGCGTGCCGTCGTAGGGCAGCACCAGCTCCTGCCGTTCCACCGCCTGCCCGTCCAGGGCCACGAACTCCCGCTGCACCGCCACCGACGCCCGGCGCCCGTCCAGGCTGGACAGGGTGAGGGAGTTGCGGCTGGATGAGCCGTAGCTGAGCACGGTGTCCGCCGGCAGCGCCCGGGTGAGGGCGGACAGGCCGCCGGGGAGCAATGCCGTCCGGCAGGACAGGGCCGACGCCCCCGCCCAGCCGGTGGCGCCGGGGGACACGATCAGCACATCCAGCGCCACCCCCGCCAGCAGCGCCGGGTGGCGGCACGCCCGCACCAAAGCGGTGCCCTTTTCCGCCAGGGCCATGACCCGGTCCGTCAGCCCCTCGTTCTGCTCCCACACGCCGATCTGCCACATGACAAAAGCCCCCTTCTCTCTGCCTTAGTGTGTCAGAGAAAAGGGGGTTTTATGCGGGGCGAAGCCCGTCACTCCTCCCGCCGTTTTTTCTTCCGGCGGCAGTAGATGACGTAGTTTGCCACATTGCCCAGGATCAGAACGGTGCCGCACAGGTACAGCCAGACCAGCAGGATGATGACGGCAGTCAGCGACCCGTACACCAGGGAGTACCGGGTGGACCGGCCCATGATCTGAGAGAAGATCATGGAGGCGATGGCCAGGGCCACCGACGCCCCCATGGCCCCCGGCACCACCGGAGGCCTGGGCTTATCCAGCGGCGCGGCAAACCGGTACAGCAGCAGGATAAACAGGAACACCATAGCCAGCAGCAGCAGATACTTCATCCACTGCCATGTGCCGAACCGGCTCACCAGGTCCTCCAGCCCCAGCAGGTTGCCCAGTTGGTGGAAAAACCAGTTGCCGGATACCACCACCGCCAGAGACAGATAGATGGTGGCCAGCAGCAAAATGGAGAACAAAATGCTGGCCCCCAGCTGGCGCAGCCCCCGGAAGGTGGCCCGGCCATACAGCTCGTGCATGAAGTTCATCAGCCCCCGCACGGCGGCGGATGCGAACAGCACCGCCAGCACTACCCCCGCCAAAAGCATTCCAGTGGAGTAGTTGCCGTCCAGGTAGCTCACATAATCTTTAAAAATGATCACCACCCCGGAGGGCAGGAACCGGCTGGCGTCGTCCAGCAGGCTGACCAGGTTCAGATTCAGCTTGTCCAAAAAGGCGGACACGCAGATAATGATCGGGAAAAAGGTCAGCACCAGAAAATAGGCCAGCTCCGCCGCCGCCCGGCTGACCCGCTGGTTGAAATAGACCTTTACCACGTCCATGATAAACCGCCCCACGGCGTTATCCAGCAGGCGGGTTACGAAACGCTTCAAGAAGCTGCCTCCTCTCTGCGGTTTGGCGATCTGATATAAAAATCTTATATAGTATACCAGAACCGGGAGAAAAGAACAACTAAAAGTTTTGTCGGAACGTCAAGCCGCCCCTGTCACTCCATCAGCATCATCAGGTCGTCCACCCCAAGCTCCGGGTTCAGCGCCAGGCTGACCCCATATCCGATGGCCCTGGACAGGTCGGCCACCCGGCTGTCCACCTCTCTGGGGGTGACAAACAGATCGCCGCCGGGCAGGTCCGCGTCGTCCTCCCGGCCCAGCAGGTCCATCATCAGGGTGGACGCCTCCACCACCGTAGGCGCGCCCACCGCCACCACCGGCACGCCCAGGCTCTCCGCGTTGAGAGCCATGCGGTGGTTGCCCACGCCGGAGCCGGGGACGATGCCCGCGTCAGACAGCTGCACCGTGCGGCACAGCCGCTCCACCGAGCGGGAGGCCAGCGCGTCGATGGCGATGACGCAGGCGGGCCGGAGCCGGTCGGCCACCGCCCGCACCAGCTGTCCGCTCTCCATCCCGGTGGCGGCCAGCACCCCGGCGGCCAGGGCCGCCACCGGCCGCAGATGCCCGAAATGCTCCTTCAGGTGGCTCACCAGATGCCGGGTGACCAGGGTGTGGTCCACCGCCAGCGGCCCCACCAGGTCCGGGGTGATGGCCCGGTTGCCCAGCCCCACCACCAGCGCTTCCCCCTCCCGGGGCAGCATGGGCCTCAGCAGGTGGGCCACCGCCTTGGCCGCCCGCTGAAAGGCCCCCTTCTCCCGGCGGAGCAGCCCGTCCAGCTCCAGGGTCACATATCGCCCCCGGGGTTTGCCCAAAGCGGCGGCCCCCGCCTCGTCCAAAATGGTGACCCGGCTGGCGGGAAACCCCTCTACCCGGTCCTCCTCCGCCTTCACCCCCGGCAGGCGGGTGGTCTCCCCCGCGCTCTCCCGCCAGAGCTGATGGGCCTCGATCGCCAGGTCCGTCCGCCGCTGCGCCATGCTCTCCCCGCTCCTCTCATACCAGATGTTGTGGGCAATACGTCATTTCCCTTCTATTCTTGACGGGTAAAAATTTTCTATGCGGAAAAGCGAAATTAAGTGTTGCAATTTCAAGCTTATAATGTTAAAATACATATCTGCGACGGGAAAACCGTAACGGATATAGAAATTACATCGGAGGAGGTGTTTGGTTTGCCCAATATCAAGTCTGCCAAGAAGCGTGTCCTGGTGAACGCCACCAAGGCCGCGCAGAACAAGGCTCAGAGGTCCGCGCTGAAGACCGATCTGAAGAAGTTTGAGGCCGCGGTGGCCGGTGGCAACCGCAGCGAGGCCGATGCCGCTTATAAGGTGGCCGTCAAGTCTGTGGACCAGGCCGCCAGCAAGGGTCTGCTGCACAAGAACAACGCTGCCAACAAGAAGAGCGCCATGACGCTCAAGCTCAACAAGCTGGCCTGATGGCAAAACGAGACCGCCTGCGGTTGCAGGCGGTTTTTTCTTTGCCGTTTTTATTTGCGGAGCCCCCCTGATCCCCCCTGAAGGGGGGATCAGGGGGGCGGTCTTCATTTCTGTTTCACAGCTGCTTCTTCAACTGATACAGCAGATTCATAGCCTCGATGGGCGTCAACGTCTCCACGGCGGTATTCCGAAGCGTCTCCAGCACCGCCGACCCCGCCAGGTCGCCCAGGGAGAGCTGATCGTCCCCCTCCGCAAGGGCCCTGGGCTGGGGCGTCGGCCCGCCCTGGGCCTCCAGCTCCGCCAGGATGTCCCGCGCCCGGTCGATGACCCGGCTTGGCACGCCGGCCAGCTGGGCCACCTCGATGCCATAGCTCTGATCCGCCCCGCCGGGCACGATCTTCCGCAAAAAGACGATGTCCTCTTTCCGCTTCCTGGCGGCGATGTGGTAGTTCTTCACGCCCTCGATCTCCCGCTCGGTGGCGGTGAGCTCGTGGTAGTGGGTGGCAAACAGGGTCTTGGCCCCCAGCCGCTTCTTGTCCGCGCAGTATTCCAGCACCGCCCTGGCGATGGACATCCCATCGTAGGTGGAAGTGCCCCGGCCGATCTCGTCCAGGATCAGCAGGCTGTGGCTGGTGGCGTTTTTCAGCAGCTGGGCCACCTCGGTCATCTCCACCATAAAGGTGGACTGGCCGGCCCCCAGATCGTCGCTGGCCCCGATGCGGGTAAATACCCGGTCCACCACGCCCACATGGGCGGACCGGGCGGGCACGAAGGAGCCCATCTGGGCCATGAGCACGATCAGCGCCACCTGGCGCATATAGGTGGACTTGCCCGCCATATTGGGGCCGGTGATGATGGCAAGCCGGCCCTCCCCCTCGTCCATCTCCGTGTCGTTGGGGACAAACAGGGTGTCCTTCAGCATCCGCTCCACCACCGGGTGGCGGCCTTCCCGGATGTGGATGACGCCGCTCTCATCCACCTGGGGCCGGCAGTACCCGTTCTGGGCCGCTACAGCGGCAAAGGAGGCCAGCACGTCCAACTGGGCGACGGCGGCTGCCGCCCGCTGCACCTGCCGCACCTGGGCCGCGGCCGTCTCCCGCAGGCGGCAGAACAGCTGATACTCCACCGCGGTGATCCGGGTCTGGGCGGTCATGAGCTCGTGCTCCAGGTCCTTCAGCTCCTGGGTAATGAACCGCTCACAGTTCACCAGGGTCTGCTTGCGGATATAGTCCTCCGGCACCATGCTGTAATAGCTCTTGGACACCTCGATGTAATAGCCGAACACCTTGTTGTACCGCACCTTCAGGCTCTTGATGCCCGTGCGTTCCTTCTCCCTGGCCTCGATGTCCAGCACCATGCCCGCCCCGTGCTCCAGGATGTCCCGCAGGCGATCCACCTCCTGGTCATACCCGTTCCGGATAAACCCGCCCTCCCGAATGGTAAAGGGCAGGCGGTGATCGGCGTCCTCATCCATGATGGCGCTGTCCAGCTCGGCTTGCAGCCGCTCCAGCCCGCCCAGCGCCCCCGTCAGTTCCCCCAGCAGCCGGTCGGACCAGTCCCCTGTCCTGGCCGCCAGCGTGGGCAGCACCGCCAGCCCCTGGGCCAGCAGCTTCATGTCCCTGGCGTTGGCGCTGCCGTACACCACCTTGCCGATGAGCCGCTCCAGGTCCGGCACCTGCCGCAGGGCCAGCACCAGCTCCTCCCGGCCCACGGCGTCGTCCACCAGCGCCGCCACCGCGTCCTGCCGGCGGGCAATGGCGGCGGGGGACAGCAGGGGCTGCTCCAGCCACGCCCGGATCATCCGGTGGCCCATGGCGGTCTTGGTCTTGTCCAGCACCCACAGCAGGGAGCCCTTCTTCTCCTTGCCCCGCAGCGTCTCGGTGAGCTCCAGGTTCCTCCGGGCGGTCAGGTCCAGCTCCATATACCGCTCCGCCCGGTCGTCCTCCCACACCAGCGGTCCCAGGTGGCTCAGATCTGTCTTCTGTGTCTCCGTCAGATAGGCGGCCAGCGCTCCGGCGGCCTGACAGCACAGCTGCCGCCACGGATCGGCCTGATCCAGCGGAGAGGCGTCCCGCTCCCGGAGCCCGCAGCTCTCCAGCGCCTCCAGCGCCAGGGTGGGCCGGAACCGGCTCTCTCCCCCGTTTTCACACAGGCAGCCCAGCCGGTCCCGCAGAAAGCCCACCAGCTCCGTCTGCGCGCAGGCCCCGTCGGACAAAATGGCCTCGCTGGGCGGGCAGGCGGACAGCCGGTTCATCAGCCGGGACAGGGCGTCCTCCCCCTGGAAGGCGGAGGCATTGAACTGCCCGGTGGACATATCGCACTGGGCCAGGGCATAGCCCCGGCTGTCCTGATAGACGGCGCAGATATAGTTGTTCCGGCTCTCGTCCAGCATCACGTCGTCCATGGCGGTGCCGGGGGTGACGATGCGGATGATGTCCCGGTCCACCAGGCCCTTGGCGGTGGCCGGGTCCTCCATCTGCTCGCAGATAGCCACCTTATATCCCCGCTTGATGAGACGTGCGATGTAGCTCTGGGCGGAGTGGTAGGGCACGCCGCACATAGGCACCCGGTCCTCCTCCGGCTTGTTCCGGTCCCGGGTGGTCAGGGTGAGCCCCAGCTCCTCCGCGCCCACCTTGGCGTCGTCCAGAAACATCTCATAAAAATCGCCCAGCCGGAAAAACAGGAGGCAGTCGGGGTTTTCCTCCTTCATCTTCAGATACTGCCGCATCATCGGGGTCAGCTCAGCCATTGGGGCCACGCCCTTTCTCTTTCTGATAAAGCTACGGTGGGGAATTTATTCCCCACCGTAATCCGTGATGACATACACATAGCGGATATTCGCGATGTCCGCCGCCGGCTCGATCTCAGCGTACCGGCTCACCCCGTCCGCCTCCGTGTGGAGGATGCGGATGGTACCCACCGTCAGCCCCTGGGGATAGACGCCTCCCAGCCCGGAGGTCACCACCTGGTCGCCGGACACCAGCTGAGTGTCCAGCGGCAGATAGGACAGCTTGAGCAGACCGTCCAGCATGAGGGAAAAATCCCCCTCCAAAATGGCGCTGTCATCGGTGCGGGCAATGCGGCCGCCCACCTCCACGTCCGGGTCCAGGATGGTGGACACCAGCGCCCAGTTCAGCCCCACCTCGGTGACCACCCCCACCAGGTCACCGTACTCATCGATAACGCAGTCCTTCACCTCCACGCCGCTGGCGCTGCCCCGGTCGATGGTCAGGTTGGACTCCCAGTTGGAGGTGGACCGTCGGGTGACGCTCGCGTCCTCATACACCAGCTCCGGCCTGGCCTCCGCCAGCCCCAGCAGCTCCTCCAGCCGTTCGTTGGCCCGGATAGCGTCCTGATAGTCCCGCTCCTGCTCCTGCAGCTCCGCCAGCTGCCGCCGCAGGCTCTCGTTCTCCGCCAGCAGCTCCTCATAGCGGAAGGCCTGGTCATACCGCTCCTGGGTCCAGTCCGCGATGGCGGAGGACAGATTACGGAAGGGGGTGGCGGCGATCTCCGCCAGATCGGTGAGCAGGTCCACCCCCAGGATCAGAGACCCTACCCACAGCACCGCCGCCAGCAGCACCGCAGCCAGCAGAAGCAGCAGCCCGTTGTCACGAAAAAAACGTTTCATTGATACGCTCCATCAGTGGGCGGCCAGCTCCAGCAGGTCCAGCCCGAACTGTTCCGATAAAACGCGGCCCAGCCGGTACACCGGCAGGCCCATCACATTGAAGTAATCCCCCTGGATGCCGGACACCAGCAGCGCCCCAAGGCCCTGGATGCCGTAGGCCCCCGCCTTGTCCATGGGTTCGCCGGTGGCGATATAGGCCGTGATCTCCGCCGGCTCCAGCTCCCGAAAGGTGACGGTGGTGACCTCATGGCCGGTAACGGTCTGCCCGCCCCGGATCACCGTGAGCCCGGTGTACACATCGTGCCGGTTGCCCGACAGGGCGGACAGCATGGAAAAGGCGTCCCGCTCGTCCTCCGGCTTGCCCAGCACCGCCCCGTCCAGCACCACCACGGTGTCGGCGGCGATGATCAGATCGTCCTCCCCCACCTGCCGGGCCGCCGCCGCGGCCTTCCGGGCGGACAGCAGCTCCACCAGCTCCGCCGGATGGGGGTCGCCCTCCACGCTCTCGTCCACGTTGGGGGAGACGACCTGAAACCCCTTCAGTCCCATCTGCCCCAGCAGCTCCCGCCGCCGGGGAGACCGGGACGCCAATATGATATCCATAGGATGCCTCCTGTCATATGCTCCAACGGTCCCGCAAGGGCGCCGCGGCTCATTCCACGCCCCGGTAATACAGCCCCCGGGTAAAGTTGTTGGGCGTATACCGCCCCTCGCCCCGGTACCGCTCCAGCACCTGGGAGCACTCCAGCCCGTTCTCTGTAGTGAAGGACAGCCGGATGGCCCACACTCCCGCCTGTCCGTAGTCCTGGGCCTTGTCCGCCAGAAACAGCTTGTTGGCGTTCAATATCTCGTTGCGGCAGCCAAAGGCCCGCGCCACCGGGAAGCGCGTCCCCTTCCGGTCGGTGAGGCCGTTCACATTGCCGCACACGCATTTGCCGGACTGATTTTTGATGACGCAGTTCTCCGTGATCATCAGGGGCAGCCGCCCATAGGCGATGAGCTCGGTGTCCACCGCCTTGGACAGGTCCCGGATCTGGGCCAGCTTCATCTCAAAGGAGGCGGTGAGGGACACGAAACCCATCCGCTTGTACTCCTTGATGGCCTGACTGTTGAACACCTGGAGCCCGAAGTCCCCCCGCAGGGTGAACCCCGCCTCTCCGGCCGGAGCGATGAGGCCCAGATTGCCCACCAGCGCCTGCTCCACCCCCAGCGCCCTGCACCGGTCCATCAGCCGCCGCAGCTCGTCCAGCTCCCGGTCGAAGCACACCCGGGGCAGCACCGCCGCCACCGGGATGCCCCGGTCCATGGCCCCCCGCGTCTCCTCCGGGTGAGCGGCGATCTCCTCCACCGGCAGGTACAGCAGGGCGGGCCGCTGCTTCATCAATTCAAGGGTCAGCTGATCCGCCCGCCGAAGGGATACGTTGATCTGCGGCTCCCCGGAGTGCCCCTCATACCTGGCTCCCGGCTTGTAGGGGTTATGCCGCCGCCGGGGGATGGCGGTCCGCTGCTCGGACAGCTCGCTGAGCACCTGCCGCCGCAGCTCATTCAGGGTGGACAGGGACACCGCCAGCCCGTCGTGGACCAGACTGCGCGTCCCGATGGAGCGGTAGGGGGTGCCGCCGGTCTTGCCCAGCTGCGCCTCCACGTCCGCCTGAGTGACCGCCCGGGTCCGGGCCACTTCAGGCAGCGGCCCCGCGGCGGTGGCCACCCGGCCCTCAGGGTCCTCCACCCCCACCCGCACCGGCTCGCCGGGGCGGATCATGGCGTAAAATTTCACCGGCACGCCGGGGCCCTCGCCCCTGGTATAGCTGGCTCTGGCCTCCGCGAACAGATCCTGCGGCTCCGGGCCGTTCTCCCGGACGCCGAACATATGGGGTCCCTTCTCCCCCATGAAATAGCCGTCGGTAAAGCCCTGGCGGGAAAAGGCGTGGGCCAGTCGGCGCAGCTCCTCCCGGGTGGGCTCCCGCCCCTCCCGGAGAGCGTCGGCGTAGACCTTGGTGACCACCCACACATATTCCGGGCGCTTCATCCGCCCTTCGATCTTGGCGCTGGCCACCCCCATCTGCTCCAGCTCCCGCAGGTGCCCCGCCAGGGACATATCCTTCAATGACAGGGGGTAGCCGTCCGCCCGGTCTCCCCAGCCGTAGGCCAGGCGGCAGGGCTGGGCGCACAGGCCCCGGTTGCCGCTGCGCCCGCCGATGGCGGAGGACAGGAAGCACTGCCCGCTGTAGCACATACACAGCGCCCCGTGGACAAAGACCTCGATCTCGATGGGGGACCGCTCGCAGATATAGGCGATGTCTCTGCCGGACAGCTCCCTCGCCAGCACCGCCCGGGTCATCCCCAGGTCCGCCGCCGCCTTCACCCCGTCCAGGTTGTGGATGGACATCTGCGTGGAGGCGTGGATGGGCAGGTCGGGAGCCACCTGGCGCAGCACCCGCACCAGGCCCATGTCCTGGACCAGCACCCCGTCCGCCCCCGCCTCAGAGGCGCGGACGGCATGGCCCGCCGCCTGCTCCATCTCCCGGTCGGAGGCCAGGGTGTTCAGCGTCAGGTAGAGCTTCACTCCCCGCAGATGGCAATACTCCACCGCCGCCGCGAACTCCTCCTCGGTGAAGTTCCTGGCGTTGCGGCGGGCGTTAAATTGTCCGTACCCCAGATAGACCGCGTCCGCGCCGGCGCATACCGCGGCGCGGACGGCATCCGGACTGCCCGCGGGGGATAATATCTCCATAGGGCTCGGCCCTCCTAAACAGTGACAGTGACGAGATCAGCGCTTCTGCTGCAGCTTGAAGATCTCCCGCTTGGCCTCGCTGAGCTCCGACTTGAGCCTGGACGACTCCTCCAGCAGCTCCTTGATCTGCCGCCGCAGGTTTTCCGACGCCTCCTGCTCCTTGAAGCGCTCGTCAGCGATGTTCAGCGCGGTGAGCACGGCGCAGTCCACCTGCGACATCTTGCCGTCGGGGGCGGCTTCTCCCAGTTTCCCGTCCACATATTCCGCCACCCGCCGGACATATTCCTCGCCCTCGGCGGCCAGCACGGTATACTGCTGTCCCTGAATGGTAATGGTAACGCGGTTTTGCATAGCTTGACCCTCCCGTTCTTTCTGCGTTCCCTGATAGAATATCATAACATATTACGGTGAAAAAGAAAATGGGGAATGGGGAAATTTTGTGGGAAATCGCAAAATGCCCGCCGCCGGCCCGCGGTTTTCGCCTTGACATTTCGGTGGAAACATGATAGAGTGCTTTATATCAAAGGCTTTGACGAGGACAAGTAGCCCCGGCGGCGGCGCTTTTGAGAGACGGAGCGGTTGGTGCAAGCTCCGGCCCGCCCGGTTTTGGCGAAGGCGCCTTCGAGCCGCGCCCCGGAAATGGGGCGCCGGGCCCCACCGTTACCGGGTCACGAGGGCGCGCCGGCCAGGCGCGAATTCAGGTGGGACCACGGACTTCTGTTCGCCCTGAGCCAAGCGGCTCAGGGCGTTTTTT
>CAZUWQ010000009.1:0-14974 GCA_964624195.1 uncultured Oscillospiraceae bacterium
CGGTGGCGAAGCCGAACTCCTCCGCCCCCAGCATACAGGCGATGGCCACGTCCCGCCCGCTCATGAGCTTGCCGTCCGTTTCTACCACCACGCGGGAGCGCAGGTCGTTCTGGATCAGGGTCTGGTGGGTCTCCGCCAGCCCCAGCTCCCAGGGCAGGCCGGCGTTGTGGATGGAAGTGCGGGGGGCGGCGCCGGTGCCGCCGTCATAGCCGGAGATCAGCACCACCTGGGCCCCGGCCTTTGCCACGCCGGCGGCGATGGTGCCCACACCCGCCTCGCTCACCAACTTAACGGAGATCCGGGCCTGCCGGTTGGCGTTTTTCAAATCGTAGATCAGCTGGGCCAGGTCCTCAATGGAATAGATATCGTGGTGAGGCGGCGGCGAGATCAGCGCCACGCCTGGGGTGGAATACCGGGTCCTGGCGATCCAGGGATACACCTTCCGCCCCGGCAGATGCCCCCCTTCGCCCGGTTTGGCCCCCTGAGCCAGTTTGATTTGGATCTCCTGGGCGGAGACCAGATACTCGCTGGTGACCCCGAATCGACCGGAGGCCACCTGTTTGATGGCGGAGCACCGGTCGGAACGCAGGCGCTCCGGCCGCTCCCCGCCCTCGCCGGAGTTGGATTTGCCCCCCAGCAGATTCATGGCAATGGCCATGCACTCGTGGGCCTCCTGGGAGATGGAGCCGTAGGACATGGCCCCGGTCTTGAACCGCTTCACGATGGAGTCCACGCTCTCCACCTCATCCAGTGGAATGGGCTTGTCCAGATAGCGCATCTCCATCAGCCCCCGCAGGGTGTGGGGCCTGGTCTCGTCATCCACCAGGGCGGTATACTGTTTGAACAGCTCATAGCTCCCCGTCCGGGTGGCCTGCTGGAGCAGGTGGATGGTCCGGGGATCATACATATGGTCCTCCTGACCGCTGCGGGCCTTGTGGACGCCGGTGGAGTCCAGCGTCTCGTCCACGCCCAGCCCCAAGGGGTCGAAGGCGCGGCTGTGGTTTTTGTCCACCAGCGTCTCGATCTCCTTCAGCCCGATCCCGCCCACGCGGGACACCGTGCCGGTAAAATACTGGTCGATGACCTTTTCGGATATGCCGATGGCCTCAAAGATCTGGGCGGACTGATAGGACTGGATGGTGGAGATGCCCATTTTGGAGGCGATCTTGACAATGCCGTGGAGCACGGCGTTGTTGTAGTCGTCCACCGCCGCGCCGTACTCCTTGTCCAGCAGGCCCTCCTGGATCAGCTGGCCCACGGTCTCCTGGGCCAGATAGGGGTTGATGGCCCGGGCGCCGTAGCCCAGCAGGGTGGCAAAGTGGTGCACGTCCCGCGGCTCGGCGGACTCCAGGATCACCGACAGGGCGGTGCGCTTACGGGTGCGGACCAGGTGCTGCTCCAGCGCGGACACCGCCAGCAGGGACGGGATGGCCACATGGTTCTCATCCACCCCCCGGTCGGACAGGATGATGATGTTGGCCCCGTTGCGGTAGGCCCGGTCGGCGGCGATCATCAGCTGGTCCAGCGCCCGCTTCAGCGGCGTGTTCTTGAAGTACAGGATGGGCACCGTCTCCACATGGAATCCCGGCCTGTCCATGGCCCTTATCTTCATCAGGTCCACAGAGGTGAGAATAGGATTGTGGATCTGGAGCACCCGGCAGTTGTCCGCCGTCTCCTCCAGCAGGTTGCCGTCGTCCCCCACATAGACGGTGGTGTCGGTGACGATCTTCTCCCGGATGGCGTCGATGGGCGGGTTGGTCACCTGGGCAAAGAGCTGCTTGAAATAGTTGAACAGGGGCTGGTCGTGGTCAGACAGCACCGCCAGCGGGATGTCCACCCCCATGGCGGCGGTGCTCTCCTCACCCGTCCGGGCCATGGGCAGGATGGTGGTCATCACATCCTCATAGGTGTAGCCAAAGGCCTTTTGCAGCTGGGTCCGGCGGGCGGGCGAGGCGGTCTCCACCTTTTTGTTGGGGATGGGCAGGTCCCGCAGCCGCACCAGGTTCCGGTCCAGCCACTCCCCATATGGATTGCGGGCGGCGTACCGCTCCTTCAGCTCTTCGTCGTCGATGACGCGGCCCCGCGCTGTGTCCACCAGCAGCAGCTTTCCCGGCTCCAGCCTGGACTTTTTTACAATGTGAGCGGGGTCGATGTCCAGCACACCCACCTCGGAGGACAGGATCAGCCTGCCGTCATCGGTGATAAAGTACCGGGAGGGGCGCAGCCCGTTGCGGTCCAGCACCGCCCCCACCTGGTCCCCGTCGCTGAACAGGATGGACGCGGGACCGTCCCACGGCTCCATCATCACCGCGTAATACTGGTACAGGTCCCGCCGGGCCCTGGAGATGTTCTCATTGTTCATCCACGGCTCCGGGATACACACCATCACCGCCAGCGGCAGCTCCATCCCGCTCATGACCAGAAATTCCAGCGTGTTGTCCAGCATGGCGGAGTCGGACCCGGACACGTTCACCACGGGAAACACCTTATCGATGTCCCGGTCCCACACCGGGTTGTGCATGGTCTCCTCCCGGGCCAGCATCCGGTCCGCATTGCCCCGGATAGTGTTAATCTCCCCATTGTGGAGGATGAACCGGTTGGGATGGGCCCGCTCCCAGGATGGGTCGGTATTGGTGGAGAACCGGGAGTGGACCAGGGCGATGGCGGACTCATACGCCTCGTTTTGCAGGTCCGGGTAGAACTGCCGCAGCTGCCCCACCAGAAACATCCCCTTGTACACAATGGTGCGGCTGGACAGGGACGCCACATAGGAGTTGTCGTTAGACTGCTCAAACTCCCGGCGGGCAATGTACAGCTTCCGGTCGAATTCCAGTCCCCGCCCCACTCCCTCCGGGCGGCGGACAAGGGCCTGAAGGATGCGGGGCATTTTCGCCAGCGCCTTGTGTCCAAGCACCTCCGGGCGCACCGGTACCTCCCGCCAGCCGATGAACTCCATGCCCTCCTTCTCCACGATCAGCTCAAACATCTTCCTGGCCTGATCGCATTTCAAGGTCTCCTGGGGCAGGAAAAACATCCCCACGCCGTAATCCCGCTCCTCACCCAGGGTAAATCCGCACCGCTCCGCCTCGGCGGTGAAAAAGCGATGAGACACCTGGAGCATGATGCCTACGCCGTCCCCGGTCCGGCCCTCCGCATCCTTGCCCGCCCGGTGCTCCAGCTTCTCCACGATCTTCAGCGCGTCGTCCACCGTCCGGTGGCTCTTCCGGCCCCGGATATCCACCACGGCCCCGATCCCGCAGCTGTCCCGCTCAAAGGACGGGCGATACAGCGGGCTCAACACACGGTCCCCGTCTCTGTTCATTTGCTTCACCTTTTTTCGTATTCAGAATGGGTCAGGCCCAAAGGATGGGCGCGCGGCAAACCGCCCGCAGCCCTCCTTTGGGCCTGTCACTATCCGCTATAAGCTGTTTTGTATACGTTCTACGGCCTCCCGGGTGTCCTCAGCCCCGCCGAAGGCGGTGACCCGGATATAGCCCTCTCCGCTTGGTCCAAAGCCGGCGCCGGGGGTAGTGACCACGTTGGCCTGCCGGAGCAGCCGGTCAAAGAAGTCCCAGGAGCCCATGCCCGCCGGCGTCCTCACCCAGAGGTAGGGGGCGTTGACGCCGCCGTACACGGTCAACCCCGCCCGGGTCAGGCCTTCCCGGATGACCCGGGCGTTCTCCTGATAATAGCTGATGTTGTCCAGCACCTGCCGCCGGCCCTCCGGGGTATAGATAGCGGCGGCGCCCCGCTGGACCACATAGGACACGCCGTTGAACTTGGTGGTCTGCCGCCGGTTCCACAGGCTGTTCAGCCCGACCCCGCCCCGCCGCAGCGCTTTGGGCACCACCGTGCAGGCGCAGCGGGTGCCGGTAAAGCCCGCCGTCTTGGAAAAAGAGCGGAACTCAATGGCGCAGGTCTCGGCGCCGGAAAGTTCAAAAATACTGTGGGGAACGTCCGGCTCTGTGATGAACGCCTCGTATGCGGAGTCGAACAGAATGACGCTGTCGTGGGCATTGGCGTAGTCCACCCACGTCTGCAAACACGCTTTCGAAGCCACCGCCCCCGTGGGGTTGTTGGGAAAGCAGAGATAGATCAGATCGACCTTTTTCCCCTCCGGGATCCCGGGGGCAAAGCCGTTATCCGCGGTACAGGGCATATAGCAGAGCCCGGTCCAGCGGCCCGCCTCCCCGTCGTAGTCCCCCGCCCGGCCCGCCATGGCGTTGGCGTCCACATACACCGGATATACCGGGTCGCACACCGCCACCACATTGTCCGGACCGAAAATATCGCCAATGCTGCCGCAGTCGCTTTTGGCGCCGTCGGACACAAAGATCTCGTCCTCGCCGATATCCACGCCCCTGGCCCGGTAGTCATTCCGGGCGATGGCCTCCCGCAGAAACGGATAGCCCTGCTCCGGCCCGTAGCCGTGGAAGCCCGACACAGTGCTCATCTCGTCCACCGCCCGGCGCATGGCCTCCGTCACCGCGGCGGGCAGCGGGCGGGTCACGTCGCCAATGCCCAGCCGGATGAGCCGTGCGTCTGGGTGCTTCTCGCCGTAGGCCGCCACCCGGCGGGCAATTTCGGAAAACAGGTAGCTTCCCGGCAGCTTCAGGTAGTTTTCGTTGATCCGGGCCACGTCCATCCCTCCTGCAGCGCCGATGATCCAAGGTCATTTTACACTAAAACAGCGCCCCTGGTCAATCGGCAAGTTCACCATCAAATACCGTTGCCGTAGGTCCTGTCATGTACAAATGTCCATCACTCGGGGACCATTCCACTTTCAGATCCCCACCCTCCGAATGGACCGCCGCCGTCCGTTCCAGCGCGCCCCTGTCCATCATAGCGGCCGCCGCCGCGCAAGCCCCGGTACCGCAGGCCAGCGTCTCTCCGCTGCCCCGCTCCCATACCCGCAGGTCCAGCTCCCGGACGGACCGCGCCCGGATAAACTCCGTGTTCACCCCGCCCGGAAAAGCGGGCCACCGCTCAAACACCGGACCCAGCGCCGTCAGGTCCAGCGCCGCCAGATCATCCACTTCCACTACACAATGGGGATTTCCTATAGACACCGGAATGCCTGTATAAATTTTTCCCTTTACAGTTATTTTCATCGGCGCTCCAATCACAGGCGCTCCCATATCCACCGTTACGCGGTCCACCGCCCCCTCTCTCACCCCCAGCCACAGCTTTCGGAGTCCGGCGGCGGTCTCGATGGACAGCTCTCTCTTATCCGTCAGGCCCCGGTCAAAGACATACTTGCCCACGCAGCGGATCCCGTTGCCGCACATGGCCCCCTCGGAGCCGTCGGCGTTGAGCATCCGCATCCGGAAGTCCCCCTTATCCGAGGGGCAGACGCAGATCAATCCGTCCCCGCCCACCCCGAAGTGCCGGTCGGACAGCCGGCGGGCCAGCCCCGGCAGATCGTCCGGTATGCCGTCCATACAGTTCAGATAGATATAGTCGTTTCCCAGACCGTGCATTTTTGTGAATTTCATGGTCTCCCTCCCCTGGATGTGATAAAAAGAGAGGCGGTCCCGAGGAACCGCCTCTCCTTATCATTGGCAGCATTTTATCGCCCTGACAGTACCAGCCGGGCCACATCCACCAGCCGGACCCCGCTGTCCATACTGCGCTTCTGCAAAAATCTATGGGCCTCCGCCTCAGTCATGTCCTGCCGCTCCATAAGCCGGGCCTTGGCGCTCTCCACCAGCCGCTGGTCCGCCTCACAGCGCTTCACGGGGCCGCCGGGACTGCTCTGTCTTTTCCTGTCGGACACCATATGCCACCCCTTTCGTGAGCTTCTCACCGGGTGGAACATCAGATCAATAGTTGATCATGTATTTGTCCCGCTCCCAGCTGGAGACCCGGGTACGGTACTCGTCCCACTCGGCCTCCTTGCCGGCGATGTACTGGCTGCTCACGTGCTCACCCAGGGTGGACATGACCAGCCGGTCCTTCTTCATGCAGATCAGGGCCTCCTCCAGAGAGCCGGGAAGCGCCTCGATACCCCGGCGCTTCCGGGTGGCGGGAGTCATGGCGAAGATGTTTTCGGTGATCTCCGCCGGCGGCGTCAGTCCCCTCTCAATGCCGTCCAGACCCGCCGTCAGACACACGGCCAGGCTGAGATAGGGATTGCAGGCGGGATCGGGGCAGCGCAGCTCCACGCGGGTGGACTGGCCGCGGGCCGCGGGAATGCGGATCAGGGCGGAGCGGTTGGATGCGGACCATGCCATGTAGCAGGGCGCCTCATAGCCGGGCACCAGCCGCTTATAGGAGTTCACCAGCGGGTTGGTGATAGCCGCCATCCCCTTCATGTGGGCCAGGATCCCGGCGATGAAGGAATAGGCCTCCCTGGACAGCTTTTTCTCCCCCTTCTCGTCATAGAATACGTTCCTGCCATTGCGGAACAGGGACATATTGGTGTGCATCCCGGAGCCGTTGATGCCGAAAATAGGCTTGGGCATGAACGTGGCGTGGAGGCCGTTCTGCTGGGCGATGGTCTTGACCGCCAGCTTGAAGGTCATGATCTTGTCGGCGCACTCCAGAGCGGGGGCGTACTTGAAGTCGATCTCGTGCTGGCCCTGGGCCACCTCGTGATGGGACGCCTCGATCTCATAGCCCATCTGCTCCAGCGCCAGGCAGATCTCCCGGCGGGTGGGCTCCCCGTGGTCCAGAGGGCCCAGGTCGAAATAGCCCGCCTCGTCGTTGGTCTTGGTGGTGGGCTTGCCCTCCTCGTCGGTCTGGAACAGGAAAAACTCCGCCTCCGGACCCACGTTGAAATCGTCATAGCCCATGGCCCTTGCCTTGTCCAGAGCCCGCTCCAGCACCCCTCTGGGGTCGCCGACAAAGGGGGAACCGTCCGGGTTGTGTATGTCGCAGATCAGGCGGGCCACCTTGCCGTTCTGGGGCCGCCAGGGAAAGATGACAAAGCTGTCCAGATCGGGATACAGGTACTGATCCGACTCGTTGATGCGGACAAAGCCCTCGATGGACGAGCCATCCAGCATGATCTGGTCGTTCACTGCCTTTTCGATCTGGGAGGCCGTGATGGCCACATTTTTCAACTGCCCGAAAATATCGGTGAACTGCATCCGGATAAACTTGACGTCCTCCTCTTTCACGATGCGGATGATGTCTTCCTTGCTGTATCCCATAACGCTTTCCCCTTTCTGTCTGCGCGCCCATATGCCGCCTTCGGCGGCACGGCTATTCCGCCATGCCCCCCTGGCCCTGTATCATTCCGCCCAATGGCTATTATACAGGCCCCAAAGCGGTTCTATGACCGCTCCGGCGGGATCGGTTCGCGCCCGTATATTCACATTTGATACAAACAAAGGCGCTCCAACCCGCTGGTCCGGAACGCCCTTGTTCTCTCAAATCACGTTTTCAGTATAGCACTATACGCCAATTTGTCAACGTTTTTTTGCGTCCGTGCAAAATTTTAGCGCAAAAAACGGGTTTCTCACCACGAGAAACCCGTTTTTTGTGAAATTTTACGTTTTTGTCAATACATGACCGGCATGGCCCCCGCGAAAAGCGGCCCCGCGGGACCCGGTCATCCCCCCTCAGAGGTCCTCCAGAGTCAGCGCGCAGCTGAAGCGCTCCGCCTCGTCGTCCCCCGCCCCCCGGGCAAAGAGCTCATTTCCCCGGACGGCGGTGTCCACCCAGATGCTCTCCCCCGCCCTGCACTCGCTGACATAGCTGATCTGGACGGAACGGACGAATTTCCCCCGGCACAGATCCTCCAGGTGGAGGGCGTCACAGGCAAAATCGGCGTAGTGGATGTTGTTGATGTGACCGTTGATATCCGTATCCGAATAGCGCATATCCCGGCGGCTCCGGGCGTCGAATGTCTCCGGCATGGGCGTGTGGCGCAGGCGCACGGATTTGTTCAACTCCCCGCCGTCGGTGCCCTGAAATTCCTCCAGCCCCCGCATCCGGAACAGCCTGTGGCTGTCCGCGTCCACCATCACCCAGTTGGACACCCCCTGACCGATGGGTCTGCCGTCCTTATAGAGGTCGAAATCCCGGATGCTGCTGGCGCCGGAGGCGCCCCTGTGCCAGGTGCGGATCACGATCTCGTCGTTCCACCGCAGGGGCATATCCAGCTCCACCCAGTTTCGGGTCACCATCCACAAGCAGTTATACTTTTCCCTGACCTCCGGGCCGGACGCTCCCAGGGCCAGCGCCGCCTGGGTGGCCGCCTCCTGCAGGGCGCCCAGCACCGCCGACGGGCGGCACTGATCAAACAGATCCACATCCCGGGAATCCACCCGGTACTTCAATTCGTAAAACGTGCTCATCGTCACAGCTCCTTCTTGCCCGGGATGGTCAGCGTATAGCGGGCGCACAAGTCGTCCAGGTCCTCCGTGGTGGCCGCGGGCAGACGCAGAGCGGCTCCGCACCGGGCGCACACCAGGTCCACCGCGGAATAGCCCACCTTCACGCCGTACTCCTTGCTGCCGCAGCCACAGGTGATGCCGCCCCGGTTGGCGATGTCCTTCACCTCGGACAGCACCTCCTCCATCACCACCTGGTCCAAAAACACGCCCCGACTGTCCATCTCGTCATCCAGCCGCAGCTTGTCCACAGCGGCCTCCAGCTTTTCCATGGCCTGGAACACCGGACCCTCCTCGCCGATATAGCAGCAGGCCAGCCCCGACGCGGAGCAGGACAGCGCCAGCAGCCGCTGGCCCAGCAGCGCCTCATTGGAGCAGGATACCCGGTGATCCCTGGCACAGAACAGACAGGGCACGGTGAGCTCACACCTGTCTCCCATCTGGGCAATGGTCAGTTTCGACTTTCCGCAGGGGCAGGGCAGCACGCTGTCAGAGGCGGTGAGCTGAAAGGCCGTGCGCTCTACCACCACCGCTTTGCCGCACACCGGGCAGATATAGCCGATGGTCCGTTTCACTTCACTCATGGTCGTTTTCCTCCAATTATAAAAACACTATTATATTGTACCACCGGCCAAGAAATTTTTCCAGTGACAACGGCCGGGTATCTGTCATATTTTTTCACTCCTGGTCCATACTACCGTGTATAGCGCCCTGTCCCTCTCCGTGCGGACAGAGAATCGATACGATCCACCCAAAGGAGCGTTTTCTATGGAAAACATCAAGCTGGGCAAGCAGACCTTTCGCCCCGCTGTTCCGCCCACCGTCATCGGCCACGGCTCCGCCGCCGGCAACAAGGAATGCGCCGGCCCTCTGGGACCATATTTCGACCACACCTGCAAGGACGATGCCTTTGGGGAAAAGAGCTGGGAGAAGGCCGAGTCCGCCATGCAGCAGCTGGCGCTGGACGCCGCGCTGAAGCGTGCGGGGCTGCACACCACCGACCTGGATCTGCTGCTGGCAGGGGACCTGTTGAACCAGTGCATCGGCTCCTCCTTTGCCGCCCGTTCGGCGGCGGTGCCCTACCTGGGCCTGTACGGCGCCTGCTCCACCATGGGGGAGAGCCTGGCTCTGGCCGCCCTGCTGCTGTCCGGGGGCTGCGGCGACTATGCCGCCGCCGTCACCTCCTCCCACTTTTGCTCCGCTGAACGGCAGTACCGCACTCCGCTGGAATACGGCGGCCAGCGCACGCCCACCGCTCAGTGGACCGCCACCGCCGCCGGGGCGGTGATCCTCTCCCGGGCGCGGAAGAAGGGTCCTGCCGTCACCTGTGTCACCATCGGCAAGATCGTGGACCTGGGCATCAAGGACGCCAACAACATGGGCGCCGCCATGGCCCCCAGCGCCTACGACACTCTGAAGACCCACTTTGAGGACACGGGCCGCTCCCCCGACTATTACGATCTCATCGTCACCGGCGATCTGGGCAGCCTGGGCTGGGAGATCCTCACCGACTTCTTCTCCCAGGACGGCACTCCGCTTTGCAACTATAACGACTGCGGCCTGCTGCTCTTTGACCGCCAGACCCAGGACGTCCACTGCGGCGGCTCCGGCTGCGGCTGCTCCGCCGCCGTGCTCAACGCCTATCTCATCCCCGGCCTGCTGGCGGGGCGATGGAAGCGCGTCCTGTTCTGTCCCACCGGCGCCCTGCTCTCCCCCACCTCCACCATGCAGGGCGAATCCATTCCCGGCGTGTGCCACGCCATCGCTCTGGAGGGAGGACACTAATTATGGAATACCTGAAAGCCTTTTTGTGCGGCGGCATCCTGTGTATCATCGGCCAGATCCTCATTGACAAGACCAAGCTCACCCCCGCCCGCATTCTCACCACCTATGTGGTGGCCGGTGTGGTGCTGGGCGGCATCGGGGTCTATGGAAAGCTGGCGGACTGGGCAGGGGCCGGGGCGACCGTTCCCCTCACCGGCTTTGGCTACGCCCTGGCCAAGGGTGTAAAAAAAGCGGTGGCGGAAAAGGGCTTATTGGGCGCCCTCACCGGCGGCGTCACATCTACCGCCGGCGGCATCGCCGCGGCCATCTTTCTGGGCGTACTGGTGGCTTTCATCTTCAAGCCCAAGCCCAAACGGTGATTTTGCCAAAATCGGCCCGCCGTATTTTTTGTCATCTGTCGCAATTTGTCATTGACAAGCGCCCTCCCGATGGCTATAATTTTTTTGCAATTAAACATTGCCTTATCAAGAGTGGTTGAGGGATCGGCCCGATGACACCACGGCAACCTGCATTGCAAGGTGCCAATTCCGGCGGAAACGCGAGATGAGGAAAGTGTTGTCCCATCCTGCCCCCGCCAGTTGGCGGGGGCTTTTTAGTTTTCCTCCCTCCACAGAAAAGAAAGGAATGAGAAGAACAATGGCAAAGCGACTGTTTACCTCTGAATCGGTGACCGAGGGCCACCCCGACAAGATCTGCGATCAGATCTCCGACGCCATTCTGGACGCGATCCTGGAAAAGGACCCCACCGCGCGGGTGGCCTGTGAGACCACTGTGTCCACCGGTCTCATCCACATCATGGGCGAGATCACCACCCACTGCTATGTGGACATTCCCAAGACCGCCCGTCAGGTGGTGCGGGACATTGGCTACGACCGGGCCAAGTTCGGCTTCGACTGCGACACCTGCGGCGTCATCACCAACATCGACGAGCAGTCCCCCGACATTGCCATGGGCGTGGACAAGGCCCTGGAAGCCAAGGAGGGCAGCATGGACGAGCTGAACGGCGGCGCCGGAGATCAGGGCATGATGTTCGGGTACGCCTGCCGCGAGACGGACGAGCTGATGCCCCTGCCCATCTCCCTGGCCCAGAAGCTGGCCCAGCGGCTCACCGCGGTGCGCAAGCAGGGCCTGGTGGACTACCTGCGGCCCGACGGCAAGACTCAGGTCACCGTGGAGTACGACGAGCATGACCGCCCTGTCCGGGTGGACGCGGTGGTGGTATCCACCCAGCACAGCCCCGACGTGAGCCTGGAGCAGATCCGCAAGGACATGATCCGTCTGGTCATTGAGCCCACCATCCCCGCCGAACTGCTGGACAAGGATACCAAGATCTATGTCAACCCCACGGGCCGCTTTGTGGTGGGCGGGCCCCAGGGGGACTCCGGCCTCACCGGTCGGAAGATCATCGTGGACACCTACGGCGGCAGCGCCCCCCACGGCGGCGGCGCTTTCTCCGGCAAGGACCCCACCAAGGTGGACCGCTCCGCCGCCTACGCCGCCCGCTGGGTGGCGAAAAACGTAGTCGCCGCCGGTCTGGCCGACCGCTGCCAGGTGCAGCTGGCCTACGCCATCGGCGTGGCCCGCCCGGTCTCCGTCCGGGTGGACACCTTCGGCACCGGCTCCGTCTCCGACGAGGCGCTGGAGGCCGCGGTGGACAAGGTCTTTGATCTGCGCCCCACCGCCATCATCAACCGGCTGGATCTGCGCCGGCCCATTTACCGGCAGACCGCCGCCTACGGCCACTTCGGCCGTCCCGAGCTTGACCTGCCCTGGGAGAAGCTGGACATGGTCGACGCCCTGAAAGCCGCGCTGTGACCCATCCGGGCGCGCCCGCTCCACCGAGCCGGGCCGTGTCAGCCTGTCAAAAGCCTTCCCGCCTCAGGGATCGATCCGGCAGGAAAGGCGGGTTTTCGGCCGTTGGGAGCCTTGGACCGCAAGGCTCCCAACGGCCGATCTGTCCATCAGTACCGATCATGGCATATGTCCATCACAATGACAACAATATCTTCCCGGTCCCGATCCAAGGGCCGGGAAACGCTTGCCCACCGTCACCCCAAGGGTGGCGGCGGTCTGTTGTTCCGGCTTCCCGCTTTCCCATTTTCTTGTTGCAATACAGGATTTGATGCGTTATACTACTATAGTGTAGTATTATATGCCTCAAGAAAAGGTGGTTTCCTGATGTCATCTCTCGCCAAACTCCGGCAGTTCTCCAAAGACAAGCTGCCGCTGATCTTGGGCCTGTATATTATCCTTCAGCCTCTGCTGGATGTGCTGACCAACCTGGGCGCTGTGGCCGAATGCCCCGTTACCGCCGGTGTGGTGGTGCGCACCATTTTTATGGTCCTGACCTTCCTCTATGTCGTGTTTGTCAGCCGGTTCCGGGAAAAGAAATGGTGCCTGGTCGCTTTGGGCGTCTGGATCGTTTATCTGCTCCTGTTTATGGCCCGGATGTTCTCGCTGGGTGGGCTGGATCTGTGCCTGTCCAATGTAAAGGAGCTGATCAAGGTCTTTTTCGCCCCCTTCGTGGCTGTCTTTCTCTATGCCATCTACCGGGAGTACGGGCATCAGATCTCCACCCGGGCCATCGCCATCGCCGGAGGCCTGTACGCCGGCGTCATCCTGATCGCCTATCTCACCGGCACCAGCTTCGTGTCCTATACCAGCTCCGGCTTTGGCTACAAGGGCTGGTTCTATGCCGCCAATGAGATCAGCTGCATCGTGGCCCTCACCGGGCCCATCACCATCTATTACTGCCTGAAGCACCTGTTTCCCATCACCAAAAAGCTCTGGTGGAAAATTCCGGTGATCGCGTTTACCCTGATCTCCATCGTGTTCAGCGCCAACTATATTGGCACAAAGATCGTCTACATGGCCGTCCTGCTGTACTGCCTGCTGGCCTTTGTCTGGTCACTCGTCCACTACTGCCGTCATCGCGGCAAGCAGGCGCTGATCCGGACCATCGTGCTGGGCGCCCTGTCCGTGATGCTCATCTGTCTCACCATAGACTCCCCCTTTGTCAACTATTTCAACAACATCTATATGGAACTGATCCATGAGGATCCCCGTCTGACTCAGATATCCTGGAGCGAGGAGATTGACAAGGCCAGCGTAGGCAGCTGGCTGCGTGAGCTCATCGACCGGAACGAGGCCGTCAAACGGCTGGACCAGATCCTCAGCCGACGCCTCACCAGCGCCTCCCCCAGCGTTCAGGTGTATACCGAGGGCGGCCTCCTCACCAAGCTGCTGGGCATTGGATATGCCGATTTTGCCGGGTATGGCCGCCGGGTGGAGTTCATGGTGGAAATGGACCCCCTCAGTATCCTGGTCCGGCAGGGCATCCTGGGCTTCCTGGTCTACTATCTGCCCTATTTAGTCTTCATCATCTACACGATCGTCCAATTTTTCAAGCGCATAGCCCAGCGCCTGGCCAGTCCGGAGCTCTGCTCCTATTTCTACTCCGCCCTGATGGCCTTTGCCATCTCCGCCATCGCCGGCCACGCTCTGGTCTCCCCTGCCGTATCCACCTTCCTGCTGGCGGTCTCCTTCCGGCTTTGGGTGTTGATCCGGGAGCAAAACCAGGCCCTCTCCACGAGCTGATCGTTTCTCAGTCAGAAGCCCCTCCAATGCCGGTGCTGTCGGCATTGGAGGGGCTTTTCACATCTCCGGCGTCTATCAAACTCATCCTGCCAGACCCAGCAGGCGGGCCGTCGTCGCCACTGCCAGGCACAGCAGCAGGCCGAGAGCTGTGGGCAAAGCCATTGACAAGGCAGTCCACTTTACACTTTTCGTCTCCTGATAGGTGGTCAGGCAGGTGGTGGAGCAGGGCCAGTGGAACAGGGAAAACAGCATCGTGCACAGCGCCGTTACCCAGGTCCAGCCGTGTTCGGTCAACAGCTCTCCCAGCGCGGCCAGGTCGTCGAATTCCACCAGTGTGCCGCCGGTCAAATAGGCCATGAGCATCACCGGGATGACGATCTCATTGGCGGGCCAGCCCAAAATAAATGCCATGAGGATGACGCCGTCCAGCCCGAACAGCCGGGCAAAGGGGTCCAAAAAACCGGTGCAGTGGGCCAATAAAGACATCCCGCCCATCTGGATGTTCGCCATCAGCCAGATGATCGCCCCCGCCGGGGCCGCCACCGCGATGGCCCGCCCCAGCACGAACAGGGTCCGGTCCAACACCGAGCGGACGATGACCTGACCCACCCTGGGCCTGCGAAAGGGCGGCAGCTCTAAGGCAAAGGAGGACGGCATCCCCTTCAGCACCGTGGCGGACAGCAGCCGGGAGCAGGCCAGCGTCCCCGCCACCCCCAGCACCAGCACGCCCAGCAGCAGCGCGGCTCCCTCCAGCGAGGCCAGCAGGCCCGTCCTGCCACCCACAAAGAACAGGGTGATCAGGGCGATCAGGGTAGGAAATTTCCCGTTGCACGGCACCAGGGACGAGGTCAGAATGGCGATCAGCCGCTCCCGCGGGCTGTCGATGATGCGGCAGCCTGTGACGCCGCAGGCATTGCACCCCAGGCTCATACACATGGTCTATATAATTTTGCAAGTAAGTTTTTCCAACAATTAAACAACGATTTCTACAATTCTTATCCGAATCACTAACTTTTTTCTCATATACCATAATATGGTTGCTTTACGTCGCTACCGAGTTAAAGCCTCCGACAAGAAAAGAGAGACGGGCCGCTGCCCACCTCTCTTTTTCCGTTTTCAGATGCTCTCCCCATCGTCCCCGCCGCTCTTATTCCGCCCCACCACGTCGCTGCCAAAGATCTGCCGCAGCGCCACGATGAGCAGCTCGCCGCCCCACAGCCCCAGCAGCGCGCTCACCACCCCGGACGGGATAG
>CAZUWQ010000010.1:0-14795 GCA_964624195.1 uncultured Oscillospiraceae bacterium
GCGCGGGCCTCTGCGGAGGGCAGCCTTTCCTGCCCTCCGCGGAGGCCCGCGCTTTTCTTCACTTTCCCCGCTCCGGTTTCTCATACTCCTCCCGCAGCTTCTCCAGAGCGCGCTTTTCGATGCGCGATACATAGGACCGTGAAATGCCGCACAGGGCGGCGATCTCACGTTGGGTGAGGGGCTGGCGGTCATCCAGACCGTAGCGCAGGCGGATAATGTGGGCCTCCCGCTTGTTCAGGCAGGAATCCACACAGCGGCGGACCCTGGCGCAGGCCTCCCGCAGGTCCAGCTCCTCCAGCATATTGTCGTCTACCTTCACCACATCGATCAGCGACAGCGAATTCCCGTCTCCGTCCGCGTCCAGCGACTCCGACAGGGACAACTCCCCCTGCAGCTTGCGCTGGGATCGGAAGTACATCAGGATCTCGTTTTCGATGCACCGGCTGGCATAAGTTGCCAGCCTCACATTTTTCTCCGGCTTGAAGGTGGACACGCCCTTGATCAGCCCGATGGTGCCGATGGAAATCAAGTCGTCCTGGTCCCCGTTGGCGGTGTAGTATTTCTTGATGATATGCGCTACCAGCCGCAGGTTGTGCTCGATCAGCGTGTCCCTGGCGTCCATATCCCCCGCCGCCATCCGCTGCAGGCAATCCCGCTCCTCCTCCCGGCTCAGCGCCCGGGGAAAGGACCCCGTATTCCCCGCCAGCCGCAGCGTAAAAAACAGTCCATTCAGCGTCAACAGCAGCCATGCCGTCCACATGGGCCTCACCTCCATGGGAAGTGTATGCGCCCGGTGCGTGTCCCTATTTCTGCCCTTCCAGCCCCGCACCTGCCGCTTTCTTTTTGCGTCAGGTTGTGGTATGCTCTGTAAGAAAGGGGGACGCGGATATGGGGCGGAAGGGTACGGCGCTGTTTGTCTGCGCGGAGGCGGCGCTCTATGCCTGCTTTCTTGTCCTTGATCTTCTGGGGCGGGCCAACTGGAGCGTTCCGGTGAAATATGCCGGCGTCCTGCTGTGCGTTGCCGCCGCGCTGGTGTGCGCTCTGCGGGGCGGGGACCGGCTGGCGGCGCCGGCGCTGGTCCTCACCGCGGCGGCGGACTGGTTTCTGCTGGTGTGGGGAAAACACCTGGCCGCGGGGGTGGCGCTGTTTCTCTGCGTACAGGCGCTGTATCTCATCCGGCTGCGGCTGGCGGGCGCGCGCGCCGCTCTCTGGCTCCGGATGGGGCTGGCCCTGCTGCTGGGGCTGGGGCTCTATGGGCTGGGTATGGTCTCCCCGCTGAACCTGCTGGCCTGCCTGTATTTCTCCCAGCTGCTGTCCAACGCCATCCTGGCCTGGACCCTGCCCGGCCGGCGGTGGCGGATGTTCGCCCTGGGCCTCACCCTGTTTGTGGGCTGTGACGTATGCGTGGGGCTGTTCAACGTGGGACCGGCCCCGGGCGCGTTGTACACCGCGGCGTCCATTGGAATGTGGCTGTTCTATCTTCCCTCTCAGGTGCTGATCGTGCTGTCCGCCCGGCCGGAAACGGAGGTGCCCTATGAAAGCCAGTAAACTGCTCACCGTCCTGCTGTCCGTCGTCACCGCCCTGGCGCTGCTCTCCGCGTCCATCGCCGTGCCCATCCTGTGCCGGCCCTTCTATTACGCCCACATCGGGCCCCTGGGCCTGTGCGAGCAGACCGGGCTGACGGAGGACGAGATCAAAACCGCTTTTGACGAGATGCTGGACTACTGCCTGGGCGCCGATGAATTCTCCACCGGCGCGCTCCGCTGGTCGGAGAGCGGCAAAAGCCATTTCACCGATGTGCGGGAGCTGTTTCTGCTGGACCTGCGGGTGCTGGCCGTCTCCGCCGCCGCTCTCGCGGTCCTGCTTCTCGCCGCCCGGCTGACCAGGCGCCGTCCCGGAAGGCTGCTGGGCCGGGGTCCCGCCTTCTGGGCAGGGGCGGGTCTGGGCGGACTGTTCCTCCTGGTGGGCGGGCTGGCCGCTCTGGACTTTGACCGGGCCTTTGTGATCTTCCACAGCCTGTTCTTTCCCGGCAAGGACAACTGGCTGTTCGACCCCGAGGTGGACCAGATCATCAACATCCTGCCCCAGCGGTATTTTATGGATTGCGCCATCCTCATCCTGTGTATCCTCGTCGCCGGCTGCGCCGCGCTGATCCTCTGGGACCTGCTGCGGGGCCGGCGGCAGGCCGTTCAAGCCCTGAGCGAATAATTTTCGGGGGCCGCCGGAAACAGCGGCCCCCGTCCGTTTACGATATAGCGCCCTCCAATTCCGGCAGCAGCCGCAGCTGCTCCAGGAATAATTTAGCGGCTTGGGAGGATACCTGATATTTTTTCCACGCCACATACACGCGCACCGAGAGGGTGGGCGTCAGCGGGCGGAAGCACAGGCGGCTGTCCCCGGTGGTGTTGATCAGCTTATCCACTCCCAGGACCAGCCCCACCCCCTCCTCCGCCAGCAGGGAAGCGTTATAGAGCAGACCGTAGGTCCCCACGATGTTGAGGCGGTCAAAGCTCCGCCCCAGCCACCGGGCCACCGGGGAGCGGTCCGTCATCTGCCGGGACAGCAGCAGCGGCTGGTCCCACAGGTCCTCCGGCGCCAGCGCCGTCCTGACGGCCAGCGGGTGCTCTCTGGGCATCAGCACCCCCCACACATCCCTGACGGGCAGTTGAACGCAGTCGTACCGCTCCGCCAGCGCGGCATCCACAAACACTCCAAAGTCGATGAGTCCCTTGTCCAGGTCCTCCGCGATGTCCAG
Source organism: uncultured Oscillospiraceae bacterium (assembly GCA_964624195.1). Taxonomy (GTDB): domain Bacteria; phylum Bacillota; class Clostridia; order Oscillospirales; family Oscillospiraceae; genus Enterenecus. Next base: position 2,757 of record CAZUWQ010000010.1, read on the forward strand.
CGCGTCCCCGCCGGACAGGTGGACGCGGACGGCGGGATATTGCCGCCGCAGCTCCCCGGCAGCCTTCGCCAGCAGGCGCAGCGCGTCCGTCCCGTCGCCGCCGATGCGGATGTCCCCCGCCACCGTCTCCTCGCCGCCGGACAGCTCAGAACGGGTCTTTTCCGCCAGCCGCAGGATCTCGCCGGCCCGCTTGCGCAGCAGCATCCCGTCCTCGGTGAGAGTCACCCGCCGCTTGCCCCGGACCAACAGCGTCCTTCCCAGTTCCCGCTCCAGTTCCATCATCTGCCGGGACAGGGTCGGCTGGGTCAGGTGCAGCGTCTCCGCGGCCCTGGAGATGTTCTCCTCCTGGGCCACCGCCAAAAAATATTGCAGGGTGCGCAGTTCCATAGATCCTCGTCCTTTTATTTATGTCTGAGTCTTCTCCCGTGCCACCGGGCCATCGCGTTTCAACGCCTATGATACCGGAGGCTTATTATGCTTGTCAAGTATGATATTCCATAAAATATAAGTATTTGATATAATATCCACCCGGCGCTAAAATAGATCTCGTCAGATCAGCCTCATTTTGAGGGGAGTGAACTCCATGAGTGAGATCGCAGAGCGGATCGCGCAAAATCTCCGGGACGCGGGCTGTCCCGAGGAGTTCATCGCGGAATTCCTTCGGGTCATGGCGGAGGGTTCCCCGGAGGAACAGCGGCGGATGCTGGAAAAGCAGCGGTGCTGCATCCTGAAAAAGCTGCACGACGCGCAGAAAAAGCTGGAGTGCTTTGACTATCTCTGCTGGCAGCTGAAAAAGGAGCGGGAGGAACAGTCTTAGCCCGCCGGCCAACTATACACAAAGGACAGATGCAACGATGGAAGACAGTACAGAATTCGCAAAAAAGAGGGGCCCCGCCAACGTGGTGGACATGACGGTGGGCAGCCCCTATAAATTGATGATCGCCTTTGCCCTTCCCGTATTTCTGAGCCAACTGTTTCAGCAGCTCTACAACACGGCGGACGCCTTTATCGTAGGCAAGTTCCTGGGCACCAGCGCCCTGGCCGCGGTGACCTCCTCCGGAACGCTGATCTTCATGCTCACCAGCTTCTTCATCGGCGCCGCCATGGGCGGCGGCGTGGTCATATCCCGGTACTTCGGCGCCGGGGACCGGGACCGGGTGTCCCGCGGCGTCCATACCCTGGTGGCCTTCGGGCTGGCCAGCGGCGTCGCCCTGTCGGCGGTGGGCGTGCTGTGCACCCCCATTTTATTGCGGTGGATGAACACCGACCCCGCCGTCATGCCGGACGCGGTGGAGTATTTTCGCTACTACTTTATGGGCGGCCTGGCCATGGTGATGTACAATATCTGCCGCAGCATCATGAACGCCCTGGGGGACAGCCGGCGGCCCCTGTATTACCTGATCTTCTCCTCCGTACTGAACATCGTGCTGGACGTGCTGTTCATCGGCGGCTTTCACTGGGGCGTCTGGGCGGCGGCTGTGGCCACCGTCATCTCCCAGGCGGCCAGTGTTGTGCTGTGCCTGAAGTATCTGATGAAAAAAGGCAATCTGTTCACGGTGGAGCTGAAAAAGATCCGCTTCCACGGGGATATGCTGCTGGAGATCATGCGGTACGGCCTGCCCGCCGGCGTCCAGAACTCGGTGATCTCCATCGCCAACGTCATCGTCCAGTCCCAGATCAACACCTTCGGTGAATTCGCCACCGCGGCCTATGGCGTCCACGCCAAGATCGAGGGCTTCGGCTTCTTGCCTATCACCAGCTTCAACATGGCGTCCACCACCTTTGTCAGCCAGAACCTGGGCGCCCGGAAGCACGACCGGGCCAAACAGGGCGCCCGGTTCAGCATCCTGGCGGCGGTGGCGCTGGCCGAGTTCATCGGCCTGTGCATCTTCATCTTCTCCCCTCGGCTCATCGCCATCTTCGACAACACGCCGGAGGTGGTGGCGCTGGGGGTGCGGCAGGCCCGGACGGTGTGCCTGTTCTACTGCCTGCTGGCCCTGTCCCACTCCGTCGCCGCCGTCTGCCGGGGCGCGGGCAAGGCGTTCGTCCCCATGGTGGTGATGCTGTCCATCTGGTGTGTGGTGCGCATTCTGTACATCATCCTGGTGATGACCCTCTTCGGCGAGATCGGCTACATCTACTGGGCCTATCCCCTCACCTGGTTTATCAGCTCGGTGATCTACATGATCTATTATCTGAAGTCCGACTGGGTCCACGGCTTTGACCGGGGCCTGCCGGAGGGCGCGGAGGGCTGACCTTCGCGGGGCGGAGCGTTTCGCCTTACATGGGAGGAATACAGATGAAAACAGGAGTTGTGGATGTGGGCGGCGGTCTGCGCGGGGTGTACGCCGCCGGGGTATTTGACCGCTGCCTGGACATGGGGGTCCGTTTTGACGCCTGCGTCGGCGTGTCCGCCGGCAGCGCCAACATCTCCTCCTACCTCGCCGGGCAGAAGGGGCGGAATTACTTCTTCTACACGGAGTATTCCTTCCGTAAGGAGTACATGAGCCTGGGCAACCTTCTCCGAAAAAAGTCTTACCTGGATCTGCATTACATCTACGGCACCCTCAGCAACGCGGACGGCGAAAACCCCCTGGACTATCCGGCCATGGCCGCCAATCCCGCGGAGTACTGCGTGGTGGCCTGCGACGCCGAGACCGGCGCGGCCAAGTATTTCGGCAAGGAGGACATCAAGCAGGACGACTACGGCATCTTCATGGCCTCCAGCGCCATTCCCTTTGTCTGCCCGCCCCACGAGATCGGCGGCCGCCTGTACTACGACGGGGCGCTGGCCGACCCCGTCCCCATCGGGAAGGCGTTCCAGATGGGCTGTGACCGGGTGGTCCTGATCCTCACCAAGCCGAAGGACGTTATCAGGCCCACGGGAAAGGACCTCTTTTTCGCCAACCGCATCCAAAAACGCTATCCCAGGGCGGCCGAGCAGCTGCGTCTCCGGGCCGCCCGGTACAATGACGGCGTGGCCCGCGCCAAGGACTGCGAGGCCGAGGGCAAGGCGCTGATCGTCGCCCCCGACGACACCTGCGGCGTGGACACCCTGACCCGTAACAGGGACGCCCTGCACCGGCTGTACGAAAAGGGCTACGCCGACGGCGCCGCCATTCCCGCGTTTCTGGGCTGAGCATAGCCGGTCCCGGCTCTGTTCGCGGCGGCATCGATTTTTCGGGAGACCCGCGCCAACCGCAAAATTCACAGTTTGTTTACATTAAATTAGCACTCTACCCTTGACAGTGCTAACCCTCGTGCTATAATGATGATCGAACAAAGGAACAGAGGTCGAACAAAAGACATCCTCTCCCTTGCTCAGGTAACAAATAGACGCGCGGACAGCGCGAAATTCAGAAAGAAGGCATGACATATGTTACCGAGTGTTTTTGGAGAAAATTTGTTTGACGACTTTTTCGATTTTCCCGATGGGCGGGAATTTCGGAACATCGACCGGAAGCTGTACGGCCAAAACGCCGCCCGGGTGATGAAGACCGATGTACACGAGCATGAGGATCATTACGAAATGGACATCGATCTGCCGGGCTTCAAGAAGGACGAGATCACCCTGACGCTTGAAAACGGATACCTGACGGTGGCTGTCGCCAAGGGCCTTGACATGGATCGAAAGAACGAGAAGGGCAAGGTCATTCGGCGGGAGCGTTACACCGGGTCGATGCGGCGCAGCTTCTATGTGGGCGATGGGCTTACAGAAGAGGACGTCGGCGCGAAATATGAGCACGGCGTGCTGAGCCTGACCATTCCCAAGAAGGAAGCCAAAAAGCTGCCCGAAAAAAAGACCATCCTGATCGAAGGCTGACCGCGATATGTGCTCCCCGCATTCCATGGAATGCGGGGAGCTTTCCATTTTCTTGCTCAGATCCGGGGACCGCCGTATTGGATCCACCGCGTTTGGTAAGAGGATATCACCGAGGAGACATGGGCGTCTGTTATGGAAACCAACGCGGCTGGAACGTATTTGACCAATACATCTGTATTCCCGTACATGAAGGAAAATGGCGGTCATATCATCAATTTCACCAGCGCGGGCGGGATCCAGAGCTGCAATGGAAAGGCCGCCTACGCCGCCAGCAAAGGAGCTGTCACCGCGTGATGAAACGATGCTTCTCTGCCCCGGACGGCAGGCGCAGATCGCGCTAAAAGCTATTCGCGTCCGTAAAAATAGCGGCGTGCCAGCTCTTTCCCTCCCTCGCGGGCAACGGCCCCGTTTCCAAGCAGGACGGCGTGGTCGCAAAGCGCCTCGGCGCAGCGCATATCGTGGGTGACGGTGACCATGGTGTTTCCCGTTTCCTCATGGAGCCGATCCAGAATTTTCACCATCTCTGAAAGGCCGGCATAGTCCTGGCCTACGGTCGGCTCGTCCAGGAGCAGGACCGCGGGCCTGGCGGCGGCGACCGCGGCGATGGAGACCCGCCGCTTCTGTCCCTCCGACAGCGACTGCGGGTGGCGCCGCGCCAAATGGGCAAGGCCGAAGCGCTCCATGATCTCCCGCGCGTACTCCGGCGACGCGGCGTTGAAAGCGATCTCATCGGCGACGGTGGACATGAAAAGCTGGTAGTTGGGGTCCTGGTACACCACGCCGACGCTTCGGAACCATGCTTTACTTCCTTTCGGCTTCTGGCCCAGGGCCGGATCGATCGACTGGATGATCGTGCCCTTCGTGGGCTGACACAGACGCGCCAGCAGGCGCGTCAGCGTGGTCTTGCCGCAGCCGTTTTCCCCCAGCAGGAGCAGGCGCTCGCCCTTGCGGATGTCGAAGGTCAGGTCCTTCAATATTTCACGCCCTCCGGTGGCAAAGCTGAGGCCCCTGATGGAAAACGCCGCCCCGTCCCCCGCCCCTTCGCGGCAGGTATCCCGGATCAGGCAGGTCTGCGAGGCAAGGTAGTCCCGCTTGCTCTCCACCCGCTCCGTCCTTCCCGCTCGGATGCTCCACACCGTATCCACATAGGGCAGCACCATGTCCAGGCGGTGCTCCACCACCAGAACGGCGTATCCGTTCGCGGCAAGGTCATGGAGCGAGCGCATCAGCAGGTCTCCGCCGGCTTTGTCCAGATTGGCCAGCGGCTCGTCCAGCACCAGGATCTTCTGTCCGGTGGCAAGGGTGGCCGCCGTCATCAACCGCTGCTTCTGCCCACCGGACAGCGTGCGGGTCTTCCAGCCCGGCTCCAGCCGCGTCTGCCGGCAGGCGAATTGGACGCGCTCTGTGATCTTCTCTCTTGAAAAGGCAAAGTTCTCACAGCCGAAGGCGATCTCGTCCTCCACGAGCTGCTGGATGATCTGGGCCTCCGCGTTTTGCAGCACCACGCCCACCTTGCGGCACACCTGACTCAGGCTTTTCCCCCGGATGCTTTCGCCGTCGATCAGGATCTCCCCCGTGACCTCGCCAGGGGTGACGCCGGGGATGATGCCGCAGATCAGGGACAGTACCGTGCTCTTGCCCTCCCCCGAAAAGCCGGACAGCAGAGCCACCTCGCCATAGTCCACGGAGAGGTCCACTCCGTTCAGAACGGGCGCTTCGCCGCCCTCATAAGTGAAGGAGACCTGTCTCAGTTCGATCGCCCTCATACGACCACCACCCATACAGAGAGAAGCACGACCGCGGCAAAATAGATCAGATCGACAGGGCGTGCCCGCACCGTCTTATAGACCGAGTAGGGGGCGTGCCTTTCCGCTGTAAATCCCCGGGTCTCCACCGAAAGGGAAAGAGTGTCCGAGATATTCACGAGCCGCACCACCAGCGGAAGCAGAAACGCCCGGTAAAAGACCTGGGGCTGCAACAGGCTGCCCGCGCCACGGGTCCGCATGGCCTCCCGGACGCGGGCGACCTCCAGACCCAGCAGCGGGAAGAAGCTCAGGGTGATCATCATGCCCAGGGTCAGCATCCGGGGCATTTTCAGCGATGAGAAGCTGCGGACAAGGTTTACCGGCCTCATTCCAAGCCCCGGGATGACGGCGATACAGACGCTCAGAACGCGATTTACCGCCGCGAGGGTGGAGGGGATGTCCCGTGAGATCGCGTAGGTGATCCCCGCCAGAAACGCGCACAGGACCGCGGCCACCGGGAGCGCCGCGAGACAGGCCCTCCAATATCCGAAAACGAGCAGCAATAGCCAGATGGCCCCGAGATAGGCAAGGCAATGCTCGCTCTTCGCGGTGATCAGGCCGAACACCATGATGATGACTGTGGAAAGAATGGCCAGCAGCGGGTAGAGCTGCCGCCGCGCCTGAAGCTTTTCGCTCATCGCTTCATTACCCCGGACTTTTGGAGCTCTTTCGAGATCTTGATGCCCAGGAAAGCGCCCAGGGCGGTGATGGCGATCACCGCGAGAGTCATCACCACGGTCAGCCATGGGACGGCCGTCAGGACCGCCACCATCGCCTCCCGGCCGAACAGATAGTTATACAGCACATTGAAGGGCAGGGACAGCGGGTTGAACAGCAGCACTGTGAAAAAGACCGCCTTATCCGACCGGTAGCCCCGGAACACAGCGATGGCGAACAGCTCCAGCAAAATTCCGATGATGACGTTGGAGAAAAACATGGCCGGGGCCATCATCAGCTCAAAAAGCCCCATCAGCACGGACATGATCAGAAGGGAGCCCACCTTCCGCACCTTCATCAGCCCGATGGAAAAGAACACGGCGATCTGCAGACTGGTCACCACCTGGGCAATGCCAAACACCGTGGTCTGCAAGCTGGCCACCAGGGGCATTACCGCGCAGGTACAGAGCGTGACCGCCGCGATGATGGCGAGAAATACAATGTCCTTGATCTTGAAGCTTTCAAAGATAGGCTGTTTCATTTTGACTCCTCCAATTTCCGCTTTTCTTTCTTTGTCTCTATCACATGGCGCAGGGCCGCCACAGGATGATGGAACAGCATCCGCGGGCCGGAAAAGCGCATCACCGTGCGGATCTTCTCCCGCATCTCCGGCTGATAGCAGTGGACCTTGCAGTTGGAGCAAAAGGTCTTCGTCTCCATGAACGGGCACTTGTCCGAGCGCTGCCTCGCGTATGCGTCCAGCGCGGCGCAGCCGGCGCAGAGGGTCCCGCTTGTATGATGTTGTTTCTTGCAGTACAGGGCGATCATTTGGGAGACCATCTGTTTTTCCCGTTCCCGTTTGGTCTCTACGCTTTTTGCCATGGTTCCATCCTCCCGTTCTCCACATGATAGATCCTGTCCGCGATGGCCATGGTGGACTCCCGGTGGGAGACAAGAATGATGCTCTTTCGGTTTTTCTGCTCCCGCAGGGATCTCAAAATGATACCCTCATTGATGCTGTCCACGTTGCTGGTGGGTTCGTCCAGCAGGATCAGCTCCGCGCCCGACAGAAAGGCCCTGGCCAGCCCGATCCGCTGCTTTTCCCCCGCGGAGAGATCGTCCCCCAGCGCGCCCACCGGAGTTTCGTAGCCCTGGGGCAGCGTCATAATGAAGTCATGGACGGAGGCCATGCGGCAGGCGGCTTCCAGCTCCTCCCGGGTGGCGTCCGGCTTTGCGATGCGCAGATTTTCCTCGACGGTCTCGTCAAATAAGTAGGTGGACTGGCTGACCATGGTCACATTGGAGAGAAGGCTCTCCGGGTCGAGCGCGTCGATGTCCACGCCGTTGTAGCGGATGCTCCCCCCGTCCTTTTGCCAAAACCGCAGGAGCAGCTTGAGAAAGGTGGACTTCCCGCAGCCGCTTTCCCCCACGATTCCGATGATCTCGCCCTTTTCCGCGTGCATACAGACGTCCCGCAGGACCGGCGACCCGGCGGTATAGCCAAAGGTCAGGTCATCCACCGCCAGCGTTTCATATTCTATCTTTTTGCCGTTGACCACCGGGCTGACGGCAGGCCGCTCCGCCAGCAGATCCAGCACCCGGTCGCCGCTGGCAAAGGTCTGGGTCAGGTTTCCGGGCAGAGCGGCAACCGCGATCACCGGGCCAAAGCTTCCGAACACCGCCACCATGCCGATGACCATTCTGCCCACGGGCAGTTCACCGTTCCGTACCAGTACGATACCGGCGGCAAGGGTCAGCAGGATCACGCAGGAGACGGCCAGCTCGGTAAAGGCGGCTGCCCCGGTGGTGTCGTGCTTCATCCGCTTTGTCTCGCCCAGCAGAATGTCCGAGCGGCGGTCCACCTCCTTTTTCCGCTCTTCCCCGGCATTGTTCAGCACAATGTCGCGAATACCCTTGATACTGTCCAGGAAATAGGCGTTGAAGGAGGCAAACTCCTTGCGGTAGCGCACGCCGGACTCCTTCAGTCTGCCGGAGGACACCAGCGGAACAACGATCCCGATGAGCAGATAGCCCGCCAGCGCCGTCAGCGCCAGCACCCAACTGGCCCGGAAGCCCACGAACAGGAACACCGCTGCCGACACGATGACCGCGATGCAGACGGGCGAGATGGTATGGGCGTAGAACACCTCCAGCGTCTCAATATCCGAGGTGATCATGGCGATGATGCTGCCCTTCTGCTTACTCTCCAGCTTGGCGGGACAGAGGGCGCGGAGCGCCCCGAAGATCTTGTCCCGCAGCACCGCCAGCAGCTTGAAGGCGATGTAGTGATTGGAATACTGCTCCAGGTACCGGAGCAGGCCCCGCAGCACGCCGCAGCCGATGGCAAGGGCCATGATCCAGCCATAGGAGAGGGCGACGGCTTCCCCCAGAGCCTTTGCGATCCCCAGCGCGCCGAATAAGGTCACGCCCATAGCGCAGAGAAATCCCAGGCTCCCGTTGAGCACGGCCAGGAGCATGATATAGGCCAGGCTGCCCAGGAGCAGGATCAGGCTCGCCATGATGCTCGCGCCGCCGCGCCTTATTTTTTTCTTGCTCACGCGATCCCTCCGTTCTCCAGCGCCTTCTGCGCGGCATACAGCTTTGCGTAGCCGCCGTTTTGCGCCATAAGCCGCTCATGGGTCCCGCTCTCCTTGACCTGGCCGTTTTCCATGTAATAGATGTTGTCGGCGGGCACGATATTGGCCAGCCGGTGGGAGATGACCACAACGCTCTTGGCGCGGCTCAATTCCCTGATGTTCTCCATGATGATGGTTTCGCTCTCGACGTCGATGTTGCTGGTGGCCTCGTCAAACACATAGACCGCCTTATCCGCCACCAGAGCCACCGCCAGCGCCAGCCGCTGTTTCTGCCCGCCGGAGAGATTGGCGGCGTCCTCGGTGATCTCCTTGTCCAGCCCGCCGTTTTCTCGGATAAAGTCCGCCAGATTTACCTTTTGGAGCGCCCCGAAAATCTCTTCGTCGGTCACGGTGGGCTTCGCCAGTTTGAAATTTTCCCGGACGGTCTGGTTAAAAATATAGGTGTTGTAGCTGACCACCGCAAGACGACTGTAGTAGGCTTCCCGCGAGAGGCTTTCCACGCTTATACCGCCCACGGTCACGCCGCCGCGCTCCGGGCGGTGCGCGCCGCAGATGAGATTGACCACCGTGGACTTGCCGCAGCCGCTCTCCCCCACCACCGCCGTCATGCCCCGCTCGGGGAAGATCATGGACACGTCTTTTAACACCTCCCGTCGGCCGTCGTAGGAGAAGGTGACGCCATCCAGCTTGATCTCGCGGGAGTCGGGCGAGACCGTTCCCCATACCGGATCCGGCATCTGTAAAAGGGACAGGATCTTGTTGCCCGCGCTGGCCCCGTTCATGGCCACATGAAAGGCCGAGCCGAAAGCGCGAAGGGGCAGGAAAAACTCCACCGCCACTAAAATGAGGAACAGCGCCGACACAGGGGAAAGCCCCCGGTTTGCCACATCCAGCACGGCGATGGCGATACCCAGCCCCGCGCCGCCGTAGGCCACCAGGTCCATGATGGTGGTGGAGGCAAGCTGCATCACCAGCACCTTCATGGTGATCTTGCGGAATTCCTCGGCGTTCTCGTTCATTCTCCCATGCGCCCGTTCATCCGCACGAAAGATCTTCAATTCCTTCAAGCCCTGCACGCTGTCCAGGAACTTGTCGCCCATGGAGGTGTATTTGCCCCAGTACTTGGCGAAGATCTTCTTGGCGTATTTGGACACCGCCACGATGGATGCGGGGATCAGCGGCACACAGCACAGCAGCGCCAGCGCCACCCGCCAGTCGATCCACACACAGATGAAAAACAGCAGGAAGGGCGCCAGCATGGCGAAAAAGAACTGGGGTATGTAGGAGGAGAAGTACAGATCCAGCTGCTCCACGCCCTCCATGGCTACCTGGGTCAGTCCGGCCATGCTCATGCCGTCGGTAGAGCGCACCCCCAAGCGGACGATCTTCTCATAGGTTTTCTCCCGCAGGTCCTTCTTTACCTTTCTGCCCAGCAGGTCCTTCAGATCGCCCGTGAGCCGGGAGGCGATGTACCGCGCCGCCACACAGCCCACGGCCAGCAGCGCCGGGCGCAGATAGGCGGCGGCCTCCGCCCCCCGCGTCAACAGGCGGACGCAGAAGCAGATGCACGCCGTTATCCCGATGTTTGCGAGCATACCGAACACCTGCAACGCAACGGTATAGAAAATATACTTTTTATTGCCGCCAAGCAGCTTCATCAATTCCCTGTCGATCATGGCGCGTCCCCCTTTTCCGGCGCTGCCGCCGGACTCCCTCTGATTTTTGCCTTCCTACTCTCTGTTGTCCTTTAAGCTCTCGACCATATCCACCTTCTTCACCTTGCGGCGCAGCAGCCACAGCGAGCCGAAGTAACAGAGAGCTGTCAGCCCGATGGCGAGGCAGAAGCTTTTGGGCGCAATGTAAGCGTCCATCAGCATCACGCCGTAATCCACTATCATCAGGAAAAAGGCGCGGACGGTCGCGTAGACCGCCGGGATGGAGAGGAGGATCCCGATGGGGAGCAGGATATGATAGGCGCTCAGCACGATCCGGTCGATCCTCTTGTCGTCATAGCCCAGCACCTTCAGCATGGAAATATTGCTCCTGCTCTCTGTCACCAGCATATTGACCGCCACATAAACGGCGGCGACGCAGATGATCACCCCAAGGCCCTCCAGGAGCCACAGCATGAAGTCCATTTGAGCCGTCATGGTGTTGATCTGCTCGGTCAGGTCCAAACGATCTGTCTCCTGCGCGATCTTTTCCTCGGGGATGTCCAGCTTTTCATCGCTGACAATGCAGTTGAAGGAACCGGCGTCCAGGCCCGAAAGTCCCGCGGCAAGGGCCTTTGAGGTGTAAATGCCCTTCTGCATATTGTTTTGTATCACGCCCGCGATCTTGATTTCTTTTTCCTCCATCGTCAGCGGGTCATATACTGTGACGGTATCCCCCGACCGCCAGCCGAGGGTAAGCTCCGTCAGGCTCGTGATGTAGCAGCCCCCGGCAAGGTCGGCCTTCTTGCCGTCCGCCATTTGAAGGCTGAGGTACGGGTTATCGTTTTCCGTCCCGATCAGCGACAGCGCGGTCCCATCTTCGGTCTCCAGGGCCGATACCAGCATCGTCTCCCCGCCGTAGGGGTTTTCCGTGATCAGCTCGCTCAAAACATACTGGTGCTCGTAGCCGATGACCTCGTCCATTCCGGCCGTCCCCATGCGGTCGATGGAGTCAAAGAACGCCTGCGCTGTCAGCACGATAAAGCAGCCGAGGAACACGCCCAGCAGCGCCACAAAGCCGCGCCCGGGATTGCCCAGCAGAGAGCGCACCGCCAGCTTGGTCCGGAAGGACAGCTTCTTTCCCGCCAGCAGCCGGCGGCCCCTTTTTCTCCCGCCGTCCGCGTTTCCGGCCAGGAGCAGGACCGTGTCCTTCTTCAGCAGTCCGCGCACGGCGAGCAGCGCCGCGAGGATATAGAGCGCCGTTGGGACCAGGATGCCCAGCGCCGCGTCAAATGGGTCCAAACGGCCGACCACCCGCATCGGCTCATAATCCGCCAGGCCCATCTCGCTCAACGGCTGCGCGCCTATGAGCGAAACAACGGCGGTCAGCGCCCCGCCGAGAATGCCGGGGATGGCGGCAAAGCCCGCGTAGTGCCACATGAGCCTGCGTTTCGTATACCCAAGGGCGGACAGCGTTCCCAGCATCCGTTGTTCGCTTTTCACCT
>CAZUWQ010000011.1:0-12650 GCA_964624195.1 uncultured Oscillospiraceae bacterium
CGGCGGACTGCCCCCTGTCCTCCGACCGGCAGACCGTCCCCGTCTATCACCGGGAACCGCTTGACCAGGCGTCCGCTATGGAATTTGCCGCCGCGTTTGCCGAGCGGCTCGGCATCACATTCCAAGACGCGGACTATTATGACGACTGCGCGATATTCCAAAACCATTCCACCGGCGATTTCCTGACCTTATATTATTCAGACAGCAGCTACAATTACACCGTGGGCGGCGGTCTGGATGAAAAAGCCGCCACAATGGACGAAGCGGCGCTGCGCGCCCTGCTGGAACAGCACGGCATCACGGTTCCGGACTCCGCGCGGTTCAGCGGTTCGGGATCCTCCGGCCGCGGCGCCTTTACCGTCGATATGGAGCTTGACGGAGGCCTCCTGCTGGACGGCACGCTGTCCTGTCTTTACGCGTCGGACGGGACCTTGGCGCATATCCGCAATCAACTGGTCTGCTACGAATTCTACCGGGACGCTGATATCATCTCCCAGGCCGAAGCCTATGAGCGGCTTTGCGCCGGCAATTTCTTGTCCGCCCCCGCCTTTGAACATTCGCTTCAGTATTTCGGCGCGTCCTCTGTGACGGTCACCTCCTGTGTCCTGGACTACCAGGTGGACAGCAAGGGCTTTTACCAGCCGGTCTATGTGTTCACCATAGAGACAGACAACGGGCAAATTTTTGACCCCGCCGTGGTCCCCGCCCTGATCAAATAGCTTTCTCCCTGAAAAAAGTCCCGCGTTCCTTCCTTGGGAAGAAACGCGGGACTTTTTGTCATTGACCCCGGCGCCGTCCGCAAAGGCGCGGGCCGCTCTCAGCCTCGGCACAGCGCCACGAAATGGGCAAAAATCGCTCCGCCGTCCACCGTGTCGGGGCGGGCGTGGAAACCCGTCATCCGCTCCGGGTGAAACTGGACGGTGAGCAGGGGCAGGCGCTCATGCTCCAACCCCTCCACCACCCCGGCCTCCGACCGGGCGGAGACCCGCAGGCCCCGCCCCAGGCGGCCCACCCCCTGGTGGTGGCTGCTGTTCACCGGAAACACCGGGCCGTACAGACGGCGCAGGACCGTCCCATCCTCCGCCCGGACCAGATGCACCCGGTCGCCCTCCGCCCGGCGGTGGAAGGGGGTCAGGCGCTCTCCCAGGTCCTGGAGCAGGTCGCCCCCCGCCCATACGTTGACCACCTGATGCCCCCGGCAGACGCCCAGCACCGGCTTGCCCGCCCCCAAAAAGGCGTCCAGCAGGGCCAGCTCCGCCCGGTCCCTATCCCGGTCAATGTCCCGGCTGGCCCAGTCCCGCTGGCCGAACAATTCCGGGTCCATATCGCCGCCGCCCGCCAGGATCAGCCCGTCAAAGCTCAGGTCGGGCTCCGGCAGGAAGCGGGCCGTCCCCGCGCCTCCCGCCGCGGCCACGGCCGCCAGATAGTTGGCGGGGTCGCCTCCGCCGGTGGATATGAGGACGCGCATTCTTCTCAACTCCCAAACAGCGATCGTTTCAGCCGGAGCGCCAGGTCCGTCACGGACAGGCCCTGGGCCAGCAGGGCCGCCGCGTACAGCACCAGCCCCAGCAGGGCGCACAGCAGGCAGGCCGGTCCGCCGGGGCAGCCCGCCCCCAGCAGCACCCGGAAAAACAGGTTGCACCACAGCCCCATGAACAGCGCCGCCAGCAGCGGCCGGGCAAACCAGCGGAACAGCCTTGGCCGCAGCCCCGTCGCCCGCAGCACCGAAGCCAGGTCCAGCGCCATCCCCGCCAGGGAGGACAGCACATACCCCGCCACGAAGCCCGCCAGTCCCCACCGGGCCACGGCAAACCAGGTGAAGGCCAGCTGCACCGCGTCGCCGGCGATGGCGTTCCGCGCCCCCCGACCCTGGAGCCCCAGGCCGTTCAGCGCCCCGGACAGCACAGACTGATAGCAGGACAGCAGCGTGCCCACCGCCAGAGCGGGCATGAACTGGCCCACCCGCGCCTCCCGAAACAGCATCCGGCCCACCGTGGGGCCCAGCACCGTCAGCAGGGCCATGGCCGGGGCGATGAGCAGAGAGGTTGCGGACATCACCCGGTCCAGAAAGCCGCCCGCCGCCCGCCGGTCCCCCCTGGCCGTCCGTCGGGCCAGGTCGGGCACCATCACCAGGCACAGCGCCCCGATAAAGCCGGTGGGCAGCGCCAGCAGCGGCAGGGTCATCCCGCACAGCACGCCAAAGGAGGCCATGGCCGCCCCGGCCTCCGCGCCCCCCGCCACCAGCCGGGCGGGGATGAGCACCGCGTTGGCCGAACCCAGCAGCGTGCCCAGCAGGGAGGTGCCCCCCACCGGCGCCGCGATGGAGAACAACTGCCGCCGGGTGACCCGTTCCCCGGCCTCTCCCGGCGGCTCCCGACGCCAGTGGCGGCGAAACAACAGGGTCAGCGTGGCGGCGGAAAACACCTCGCACAGCACCATACCCAGCACGATAACGCCCACCGTCTCCTCCCCGGACCGGGGCAGCAGCGCCGACAGCAGGGCGATAACCGCCCCCGCCCGGATCAACTGCTCGGCGGTCTCCACCGCCGCCGGGGGCCGCACCCGGCCGATGCCGTAAAAGCAGTGCTTGTGCAGGTTTTCCACCCCGGTGAGCAGCACACAGGGCGCCAGCAGCACGATGCCCAGCCGCGTGCGGGCGTCCCCGATGAGATAGACGGAGATGGGGTCGGATGCCGCGATCACCACCGCCCCCAGGGGCAGGGCCACAAGGGCGAAGCAGCCCAGCGCCCGCCGCAGGGTAAGCTTCACCGCCCCGGCGTCCCCCAGGGCATATTGCCGGGCGGACAGGGTGGACACCGCCACCGTCAGCCCCACCGCCGTCATGGACATGAGCATGGAATACACCGGCATCACCAGCTGATACAGGCCCATGGTCTCCGCACCGATGAGCCGGGACAGGATGACGCGGTAAATAAAGCCCACCGCCTGGGAAAACAACCCTGTGGCGGTGAGCAGCAGCGTCCCGGCAAGAATAGACGACAAGCCATCAGCCCCTCTCCTGGGAAAGCAAATACCCCGATAAGGCATTTTATGAGAGGCTGCCTGTCCTTCATACGCGCCTTTCGGCGCGCCCGGTCATAGTCCTGGCAAAGAAGCAGGCCCCGCGGGGCGGGCCGGACGCCGTTGAGCAGTCCGATCCGTTTCCGGCGGCCATTTACGGTTTTCCCGCCAGACGGGTCAGCTCACCGGTGACGGCGTCCAGGTAGTAGTCGGCGGTGTTGCTGGCGATCAGCCACACGGGGCTGAGGCGGACAGCGCCGCTGAAGGACTGAGCGGCGCGGTAGCCCGGCTCCATGGAAACAATGGCGGAGCACACGTCGCCGCTGGTCACCACATCGTCCAGGAAGCGGAGCAGAGCGGTGGGCAGAGACAACACCTCCCCCGCCTCCTCCGCCGTGGCCTCCACAGCCAGCAGGCTGCCGGACACCACCTCTAACTGCCCCTCCCGATAAAGAAAGGTGATCTCGCTGGAAAACAGGGGCGCCCCGTCCCACAGCTGCCGGAAGGTCACCGTCCCCGTGCCGCCGGACAGCTCGCTCCCCGTCAGCTCCGTTTTCAGCTTCATTTCCCGTACCAGCCCGGCGGCGTGCTCCTCCGGGTCCTCCGTCTGCCACCGGGGGTCCGGCTCCATCTGAGCGTACAGCTCGCCCCCCGACCGAAAATCCACCTGGCCCCGGCTGCCCGTATAGGTGTACAGGCCGCCGCCCCGGTTCTCCCCGGTCACCGTCTCGCCCAGCAGCGCGTGGGCCAGCCGCTCCTCGGCCTGGTTATCCCGCTCCGCCGACTGCGGAGACAGCCGGTCCGCCGCCGTCACGTTCTCCGGATCCACCTGGATGCCGTTTTCAGCCAGCACTTGGACCGTCTGGTCCAGGGCGCTGCGCTCATACCGCTGGGTCTCCCCCCGGCGGGCGCCCACCAGCACCAGAAGAAAGCCGTTCACCAGCAGGAGCATGATAATGATGATGGTTTTCAGCTTGCCCCACTCCACGGTGCTCCCTCCCAGCGTCCTCGAGCTGTCGAGAAAATACTTTCAGCCGGCTCGTCTTTTTTTATTCCGCCACCCACATGGGGGACAACTCCCCGTTGCCCCGGTCCCGGTACTGCATCACCAGTTCCCGCCTCTCCTCCGTCAGGTCGGGCAGCATCACCGCCGCCCGCTCCATGGAGGGCAGCAGCGCCCGGGCCCCGGTGGCCGTATAGCTGCGGAAGCACAGGGTGAATTCAGTCACCCAGTCGTCCCGCACCCGGAATTCCGCCGCCCAGCCCTCCTCATAGAGCCACACGGCGCAGCCGTTCAGCTGGTATCCGAACCGGACCACATAGCCGTCCTCCGTCTCCCGCAGGTCGGCCAGATACAGGCGGGCGTCCCCGCAGCGGGCGCCGATAGTCAACTCTGCCAGCTCACGAACCGTCTCGATGACCTCCGCCACCGTGGCGCGTTCCCCGCTGAACGCCACTGGATACTTGCCCTCCTGGGCCGCCCGGTAGGACACCGTACCGTCCAGGCCCACCTCCAGACGGTTGTCTCCGTCCAGATAGGCTTCGCCGCCGCTGACGGAGGCGTGGTTCTGCCCGTTGAAGGACAGCGCCTCCAGCACGTCGGCCACAGCGTCCTCGCCGCTCAGCGACGATGTCACGGCATATACCGCGCCCCCCGACTCCTCCGTGATCATGGTATAGGGCTGGAGCAGACCGGACAGTTCCTCACTCTCAAACGCGAACCGCGCCCCGTTGTCCTCTATGCCCTCCACCGCCGGGGCCAGGTGGAGCGCCTGGGTCAGCACGGTGTCGCAGGCCCAGAAGCTCCCGTCCCCGGCGTCCTCATAGCACAGCAGCACCGCGGTCCCCTCCCCCGCCGCCAGCAGGACCCGGCGGGCGGAGGCGGTCAGGTCCGCCGGCTCCCCGGCGTGGAGCCACCCGCCCAAGGCGGACAGGGGCACGCTGCCGGAAAAATCGAAATAGATACACACGCCGCTGAGATACCGCTGCCAATCCTCCTCGCTGATGCTCTCCGGCTGGCCGGCGGAGGACAGCGCCTCCCCCAGCAGCGGACCCATCCGGGCAAACAGGCTGTCCACCTGCTCCTGGTCGTATTGCAGGCCGTACCGTCCTGTCCCGCTGCCCACCGCCATGCGCGAGGGCTGGGCGGCGGCGGTGAGAGTCACCGCGGTCCCGCCGGAGGCGGTCGTACCCTGGGAAGGGAACAGGTCCAGAAGCCCGCTCTCCCGCACCAGCGGGGTCAAGGTAAGCAGATACAGGGCGGACAGAGTCAGCAGGCAGATCAACACCGTCTTGACCCGCTCCAGCCACCGCTTACTCTTCATGGCTGTCCGCCTTTCCGGGGCCGTTCACCGGCAGCTCCATACGGATGGTCAGTCCCGGTCCCTGCTTGTCCACCAGGTACAGGTCGCCCTCATGGAGGTTCATGATCTCCTTGGCGATGGACAGGCCCAGGCCGGTGCCGCCGGACTGGCGGGAGCGGGCCTTGTCCACCCGGTAGAACCGCTCAAAGATCCGGTCCCGGTCCCCTTCGGGGATGCCGATACCGTTGTCGTCCACCGCCATCCACACCCGGTCCCCCTGCTGCCCCGCGGATATGGTGATCTTTCCGCCGTCTGGGGTGTACTTGATGGCGTTGGACAGGATATTCATCATCACCTGCATCACCCGCTCATGGTCGGCCAGCACCTCCGGCAGTCCCTCAGGCAGCAGCAGCCGCAGAGTGTGGGCGTGCTTCCTGGCGTCCAGCAGCACCGCCCGATAGCTGTCGCTCACCGCGTCGGCAAAGGGGAAGCGGGTCAGGCGCAGCTCGCCGCGGCCCGAGTCGAACCGGGACAGGGTGAGCAGGTCCTGCACGATATGGGTCATCCGGTCCGTCTCGTTGAGGATGACGTCCAAAAAGGTCCGGGCCGTCTCCGGCGGCAAGTCGTTCAATCCCTCGGACAGCGTCTCGGCGTAGCTGCGGATGTTGGTCAGCGGCGTGCGCAGCTCGTGGGACACGTTGGCCACAAAATCCTTCCGCATCTGCTCCGCCGCCTGCTGGGCGGCGGTGGTGGTCTCCAGCTGCCGGGCCATGGAGTTGAAGCTCTCGGTGAGCAGGCCGATCTCGTCCCGCGAGGTGACCTCCAGCTTTTTGGAGTAATCTCCCGCCGCCACCTCCCGCAGACCGTCGGTGAGCCGCTGCAGCGGCGTGACCATGGTCTTGGACAACAGGAAGGACAGCAGCACGGAGATAATGAGTCCCAGCACCAGCGCCTCTAAGATCAGGGCGAACATCTCGCTGTTCAGGCTCTGCACCGTGGCCCGGTCGTCCAGCACATAGACGATATACCGCTGCCCGCCCCGGGTGATGGGAATAGCCGCGTCCATATAGTCGGCCGTGACGTCGCTGTCGAAGCCCACCTCGCCCAGCAGGGCTTTGGTGATATTGGGGGTGATGGTCACGCCCCCCGCCGGGGCGTCCCCGGAGCCGGCCAGGTACCGGCCGGTCACCCCGTCCAGCACATAGTAGTTGCGGTTGCGCCCGTCCACACCCAGCACGCCCACATAGGCGGACAGCACCTCGCTCACCCGGGCGGCGCCGTCGGTCTCGTCCTCCGTGGGCGTTTGCAGGTCCCGGACGAAGTCCACGTTGTCCTGCCCGAAGGCCTCCGCCATCTCGGTGTAGAAGTCGTTGATGTAGTAGCTCGTCACTGAATTCATCAGAAAGGCGCCCACCACCGTCATCAGCGAGATGATCAGCAGCACCATGATGAGCACCAGCTTCATATGCAGTCCACGGCGCACGCGATCCCGCCCCCCTCTGTCAGCTCATACTATTTGCGGTCAAATCCCGAACACATACCCCAGCCCCCGCCTTGTGACGATGAACTTGGGGTCGGCGGGGTCATCCTCAAGCTTCTCCCGCAGGCGCCGGACGGCCACGTCCACCGCCCGCACGTCGCCCACATAGCCCTCGTAGTTCCACACCTGCTCCATCAGCGCCTCCCGGCTCAGTACCTGGCCCCGGTGGGCCGCTAAGGTGCGCACCAGCTCATACTCCCGCTGGGACAGGTCCAGCACCGTCCCGTCCTTGCTCACCGTCATGGCCTGCTCGTCCACGGTGACGCGGCCCAGCTCCATCCGATGGGTCTGGGACCCGGACGCCGCCGGCGCCGCCATATCGCTGCGGCGGATGTTGGCCTTGACCCGCGCCAGCAGCTCCCGCATGGAGAAGGGCTTTGTGATGTAGTCGTCCGCCCCCAGCTCCAGGCCCAGCACCTTGTCCGTCTCCTCCTCGCGGGCGGTAAGCATGATGACGGGGGTGGCCCGCCCCTGCTCCCGCAGACGGCGGCACACCTCAAAGCCGTCCATCTTGGGCAGCATCAGGTCCAGCAGCACCAGGTCCGGGTCCTGCTCCAGCGCCAGCCGCAGCCCGGTGGCCCCGTCGCCGGCCTCCAAGGTGTCGTACCCCTCCCGGGCCAGGTTGAACACCAGAATATCCACGATATTCCGCTCGTCCTCTACCACCAGGATCTTTTTACCCATTTCTCTCACGCTCCATCCGATGCCAGGCCCGCAGCAGGGAGGCCACGGTCTTGCTGTCCTCCAGCCGCCCGTCCACCGCCATGTCCACCGCCTCCGTCATCGGCAGCTTCACGATCTCCAGAAACTCATCCTCGTCCGGGTGGGCCGTCCCAAAGGTCAGGTCCCGGGCCAGGTACACATGCTGCAGCTCATCGCAGAACCCCGGCGTAGGCAGCATCTCCCCCATGGGGGTCCACCGGGCCGCCTGGGCGCCGATCTCCTCGGACAATTCCCGCCGGGCGGCGGGCAAGTGCTCCTCGCCCCGCTCCAGCTTGCCCGCCGGCACCTCCAGCACCGCCTTCCCATAGGGATAGCGGAACTGCCGGACCAGATAGACGTTGCCCTCCCCGTCCACCGGCACGATGACCACCGCGCCGGGGTGACGGATGACCTCCCGCCAGGCCGTGGCGCCGTTGACCAGCTCCACCGTATCGTAATACACCTTCAGCAGCCCTCCGTCATAGGCCAGCCTGCTGGTCAGCGTCGTCTCCTTCAGTTCCATGGGATCACCCTCCAAAGCGTGTTCTGACTGACTTTGCGGATATTGTATCACATTCAGCCCCAAATAGAAAGAATGGAATTGTGATTTTCCGCTCCATATCGTATAATAATGTTGTTCAATGGAAAAAACGAGGTGACCCTTTCATGAATATCAAACCCCTGCTGGCCGCCCTCCAGGGCGTCACGGCCTATAAGGATCTGCTGGTCCAGCCTGTGATGGAAAGCGCCCTCCGCCTGGCCGCCCGCCTTGTCCACGGCGACGGTCTGGGCGGGCTGGAGGCCTATACCGACCTGTTCTACCGGCTCCGCCTGTCCGGTCACGCCGGGCTGGGCGATTGGCTGTGGGAGGCTCTGCGCTGGTCCGAAGGACCTTACCCCAAGTTAGTGGAGGCGGGGGATCGGGACCCCGCCCTGGAACAGGCCGCCCGGCGGGACGTCACCACCCTGTCCATGCTGGCGGAGGTGGACTGCGACCGGTGGCTGGCCTTGCTGTCCCAGCTGCTGGACAGCGACTACCAGGGCGTGCTCACCGGGCTGCCCCGGTGGCACAGCGGCGTCCCCTTCACCTTTGAGGAACTGACCCGGGCCTACGCCGAAGACGGGGTCGGCCTGTTCGCCCGCCACCGGGCCTTTGTGTGGGAAAACGGCGCCCTGGTGCCTGTGGACCGCCCCGACTGCCCCACCGCCCAGCAGCTCTTAGGCTACGACCGCCAGCGGGACGCGGTGATCCGGAACACCCGCGCCCTGGTGGACGGAAATTATGTAAACAACGTCCTGCTCTACGGGGAGAGCGGCACAGGCAAGTCCGCCACGGTGAAGCACCTGCTCACCCTCCCCGGCATGGAGCGGCTGCGGCTCATTGAGGCGGACAAGGAGGACCTCGGCGGCCTGCCCGCCCTGATCCGCACGCTGGAGGGCCGCCCTCAGCGGTTCATCATCTTCATCGACGATCTGACCTTTGACCGGGACGACTCCACCTACTCCGTGCTCAAGACCATCCTGGAGGGCGGCGTGGAGCGCCGGCCGGACAACGTGGCCATCTACGCCACCTCCAACCGCCGCCATCTGGTGCGCCAGACCATCTCCGAGCGGGCGGGGGACGACATGGACCGAAATGAGACCATCCGGGAGAAGACCTCCCTGGCCGACCGCTTTGGCCTGCGCATCCTGTTCCAGGGGCTGGAAAAGGGCGAATTCCTGTCCATCGTGGACCTGCTGGCCGCCCAGCGGGGGGTGGACCTCCCTCCGGAGGAACTGCACCGCCAGGCGGTGGCCTGGGAGCGGCTCCACGGCGGGCAGACTCCCCGCGCCGCCCTGCAATTCGTCCTCACCCTGTGATCCGCCTGATCTCCCTCTCCACCTGCTCCAGCTCGAATTTCAACTCCGACGCCGACACGCGGACCGCGCCGTGGCCCAGGATGATGAGCTGTTCCAGCCCGTCGGAGGTAGCCACCCGCACCCTGTGCTCCCTGCCCAGGGTGTAGGTGGCTTTTTCGATATACATATCGGCGGTCTCCGCCTCTTTGGTGTACACCACACACACCTCCCCGGCCCGATCCACCGAGCCGTGGTTCCCCTTGACCTTATAGGCGTCGAACACCACGATGACCCTGCATTTTTTCCAGCCCTGATAGCCGCGCAGCCGGTCGATGAGCCGCTGCCGCGCCCCGTCCAGGTCCACCGCCGCCAGCGTCCGCAGCTCGTCCCAGGCGTGGATGATGTTGTAGCCGTCCACCAGCAGGTAATCCTCCCCCGCCGGACGCTTCAGTCCCTTCCAGGGCTTTTCCTTCCGCTCCGCCGGCTTTGGAGCGGGCCGGAAGGCGTGGCGCTTCACCGGGCCGTAGGTCCGCTCGAAGATGGATCCCAGCTCCTTTTCCAGCGCCGCGTGGGAGGCGTAGCTCATGGCCGGCCGGGGCGCCGCCGGCTCGTCCGGCCGGCGCTCCCCCGGCGGACGCCAGCCGCTGTCCAGGTGCATATAGTCCCGCACCCGGTCCCACTTCACCTCAAACCCGGCGCCGTGGGCGCAGAACACCGAGCCGGCGGGGTCGTCCAGGTCCCGCTCCGGGTCATAGCCCAGCCGGGCCGTCACCTCCGCCTCGTTGTGGCAGGGCCGGTAGCCCTCCACCGCGCAGGACAGCCGCCCCTTCCCCTGGGTATAGGCGGCCACCTGGGTCCAGTAGTCCCCCAGCTCCGCCACCGGCACGCTGCCGGTGAGCACCGCCGTGTCCCCCGTCCCCTCGCCGGTCTCAAAGCTGCCGCACATCCGCCGCAGATCGCTCATGGCCCGGCCCACGCAGGGGCGGGGCACCTCCAGCCGGAAGGTATACCACGGCTCCAGCAGCACGCTTTTGGCGCTCATCAGCCCCTGACGCACCGCCCGGTAGGTGGCCTGGCGGAAGTCGCCCCCCTCGGTGTGCTTTTCGCTGGCCCGCCCGGTGAGCAGGGTGAGCTTCATGTCCGTCACCGGCGCCCCGGTCAGCACGCCCAGGTGGGTCTTTTCCGCCAGGTGGGTAAGGATCAGGCGCTGCCAGCGGCCCGCCAGCTCGTCCTCCGGGCATACGGTGTCGAACACCAGGCCCGCCCCCCGCTCCAGCGGCTCCAGCAGCAGATGGACCTCGGCATAGTGGCGCAGAGGCTCAAAGTGGCCCACCCCCTCCACCGGGGCGGCGATGGTCTCCAGATAGACGATGCTCCCCGGCCCGAAGGACGCCCGGACCCCGAACCGCCGCTCCAGCTGCTTTGCCAGCACCTCCAGCTGCACCGCTCCCATGAGCCGCAGATGGATCTCCCCCAGCCCCTCGTTCCACTCCACCCGGAGCAAGGGGTCCTCTTCCTCCAGCATCCGAAGCCATGTGAGCATCATATGGACGTCGCAGCCCTCGGGCGGGATGACCTGGTAATTCAGCACCGGCTCCAGCTCCGGCCCCGCCCAGTCCTCCTCCGCCCCCAGCCCCTGGCCCGCCCAGGTGCGGCTCAGGCCGGCGACGGCGCACACCGTCCCCGCCGGGGCCCGGTCCAGGGCGGTGAACTTGTCCCCGGAATACAGGCGCAGCTGGGTGGCCTTCTCCTCCCAGTCCTCCCCCCGCAGGCTGTCCCGGACCTTCAGCGCGCCCCCGGTGACCTTCAGCCAGGTCAGCCGCTCTCCCCGCTCGTCCCGGGTGATCTTGAACACGCGGGCGGCAAAGTCCGCCCCCCAGTCCGGCTCCAGGGTGAAGCGCTCCAACCCGTCCAGCAGCTCCTTTACCCCCTCCACCCGCAGGGCGGAGCCAAAATAGCAGGGGAACAGCTTGCGCTCCACAATGAGGGCGGCCAGGTCCCGGTCCTCCGGCGCTTTCCCCTCCAAATACCGTTCCAGCAGCCCCTCGTCGCACAGCGCCGCCTGTTCCAGCACGGCGTCCCAGGGGCCGGAGAAGTCGGCGCAGCCCTCGCTGAGGCGCTCCCGCAGCTGGGCCAGCAGCGCCGCCCGGTCCGCCCCCGGCTGGTCCATCTTGTTGACGAACAGCAGGGTGGGCACGCCGCTCCGCTCCAGCAGCCGCCACAGGGTCTCGGTGTGCCCCTGTATTCCGTCCGCCCCGCTGACCAGCAGCACAGCGTAGTCCAGCACCTGCACCGCCCGCTCCATCTCGGCGGAGAGATCCACATGGCCGGGGGTGTCCAGCAATGTCAGCTCCAGCTCTCCCCAGCGGAGCACCGCCTGCTTGGAGTAGATGGTGATACCCCGCTCCCGCTCCTGCGGATCGGTGTCGAGAAAGGCGTCCCCATGGTCCACCCGGCCCAGCCGCCGCACACCGCCGGACAGGTACAGCATCCCCTCGGACAGCGTGGTCTTCCCCGCGTCCACATGGGCCAATATGCCTACCGTCAACCGCCGCATGGCCGGCGCCCCCTCTCTGTCGGAATAATACTTTGAATTATTGTACCACGATTAAAGGCGGGCGGCAAGAAGCCGCCCGCCCGCTGTCAAAAAAGCCCGATGATCCACAAAATGATCCCATAGACCACGCTGGCCGAGATGCCGTAGGCCAGCACCGGCCCGGCCACAGTGAACAGCTTGGCCCCGGTGCCCGTGACCAGGCCCTCGCTCCTGAACTCCAGCGCCGGGGACACCATGGCGTTGGAGAAGCCGGTGATGGGCACCAGCGTACCCGCCCCCGCCCGCTTGGCGATGTCGTCGAACACGCCCAGGCCGGTGAGCAGCGAGGCCAGGAAGATCAGCGTAACGGACACCCAGGTCCCCGCGTCCTCCCTGGACGCCCCCCAGCTCTGATACAGGTTGGACAGCCCCTGTCCGCCGGCGCAGATGGCCCCGCCCACGCAAAAGGCCCACAGCATATCCTTCCAGATGGGGGATGGCCGCGCCTTGCCGCTCACATATTGGTTGTACTCCTTGTTCGTCATATGCATACCGCTTCACCTCGCGGTTTAGTCTGTCCAGCCGCCGGAAAATCATGCCCGGACGCGAAAAGCGGCACCATCCTTTCTGGATCCAGCGCAAATACCCGTCGGTCTCCGCGCTCATATACGCTGACCTGATCTTGCGTTTCAGCATTTTTATTCACAAA
>CAZUWQ010000012.1:0-12156 GCA_964624195.1 uncultured Oscillospiraceae bacterium
GTGCCCATCACCATCGTGTCCACCGGCCCGAAGCGGCATGAGAACGCTATGAGAAGATAAGGTGAGCCCGGCCCGCGTTTCGCGGGCCGGGCTTCTCTTTCAGGGCGGCAGACACCAATCCACCGGCAGGTCATACAATGGGAATGGAAGAAAAGAGCACCTTCTTTTTCCTTCCCTCTGAGGAACCGAGGTTTCCTAACAACGATCGGGAGGTATGATCATGGCCGAATTGATCGAGCCGGGCCCCGTTACCGGTACTGCCGGTATTCGTGAGGCCGTCTGCATCCACACCAGAAAGATCTTTGACAGCTGCCGCGATAAGGACTGCGTGGAGGACCTGCGGCTTTACCCCACCGCCAGCTCTCAGACGGTCATCGACCGGGCCATCAGCCTGAAGGCGGGCCGGGCGGAGCTGCTGTACGCCTATATCGACGTGGAGCCGGTGGGCTTCAACCGGGGCTACTATACGGTAGACGTGCGCTACTTCTACCGGGTCACCGCCGACGCCTTTGTGGGCGCCGCCCGGCCTGTGCCGGTATGCGGGCTGGCGGTGTTTGACAAGCGGGCCATCCTGTTTGGCAGCGAGGGCTCCGCCAAGGTGTTCTCCTCCAACATGGCCGTTCGGGACCTGGACAGCCAGGGCCTGATGAGCACCAATCTCCCTGTCGCGGTCGTGGAGGCGGTGGACCCGCTGATCCTGGGCATGAAGCTGGCGGACCCGTGCGACCAGCCGGCCTGCGAGTGCAGCGAGCTGTGCGACATTCCCGCCGGCATTTCCGGCTGCTTTGCCGACGACCTGTGCACGGGCTGCGAGGGCAAACGGGTGTACGTTACCCTGGGCCAGTTCTCCATCATCCGCCTGGAGCGGGACAGCCAGCTGCTGATCCCCGCCTATGACTACTGCGTGCCCTGCAAGGAGTGCTCCGGCAGCGGCGGCGAGGACCCCTGCACCGTGTTCGGAAAGGTGCAGTTCCCCATGGACGAGTTTTTTCCGCCCAACACCTCCGCCCCGGTGGAGAGCTGCCAGGACCTGAAAAACTGCTGCTCCTGCTGCTGAAAGCCGCGGGGGCCGTGACCGCAAGCTGAACGGCGCCGTGTCCCGGCGCCGTTTCACTTGCGCTGCCTTAAATTTTTGAAAGCTATTCTCTTTTGAGCAAAATCCTGTTATAATAGCACCGATGTTATACGCGATGACCTGGGAGGTTCGCCATGAGCAGGGTGGAAATGTTGTATGACCGGCTGCGGGAGGCCGCGCCGGGGCTGGAGCTGCGCCGGGGGGAGCCCATGAGCCGGTACACCACCTTCCGGGTGGGCGGCCCGGCGGCGCTGATGGCGCTGCCCAGGACCGAGGATGAGGCCGGGACGGTGCTCCGGGCGGCGCGGGAGCTGGATATCGAGCCCTTTTTTCTGGGCAACGGCTCCAATCTGCTGGTGGCTGACGAGGGCTATGACGGCCTGGTGGTGAAGCTGGCCGGGGCGCTGGACCGGATCCGGGCGGCGGAGGGTCAGCTGGAGGCCGGCGGGGCGGTGCTGCTGTCCCGCCTGGCAAACGCGGCGCTGGAGCGGGGCCTCACCGGGCTGGAGTTTGCCGGGGGCATCCCCGGAAGCGTGGGCGGCGCGGTGACCATGAATGCCGGCGCCTACGGCGGAGAGCTGAGCCAGGTGGCGGCGGCGGTGCGTGTGCTGGAGCCGTCGGGCGAGGTCCGGGAGGTGCCGGC
Organism: uncultured Oscillospiraceae bacterium; assembly: GCA_964624195.1. Lineage (GTDB taxonomy): Bacteria > Bacillota > Clostridia > Oscillospirales > Oscillospiraceae > Enterenecus. The sequence continues at coordinate 1,719 of CAZUWQ010000012.1, forward strand.
GGCGCGGTGCGGCTTTGCCTATCGCCGCTCCGCCTTTTCCCAGGGAAAACGGCTGATCCTGAGCGCCCGGTTCCGGCTGGAACCGGGGGACCGGGAGGCTATTCGCGGGCGGATGGAGGAGCTGGCCGCCCGCCGTCGGGAAAAGCAGCCGCTGGAATACCCCAGCGCCGGGTCCACCTTCAAGCGGCCCGCGGGGCATTTCGCGGCGGCGCTCATCGACCAGTGCGGACTGAAGGGGCTGACGGTGGGGGGCGCCCAGGTGTCCACGAAGCACGCCGGCTTTGTCATCAACGCGGGCGGGGCCACCTGCCGGGATATTTTGACACTGATGGACCAGGTGCGGGAGCGGGTGCTCCGGGATACGGGCGTGGAGCTGGAGCCGGAGGTCCGCTATCTGGGCTGACGTAAGAGAGCCATTGAGGGGGAGCTGAGAGAGATGGAATTTCTGATCGTATCCGGTCTGTCCGGGGCGGGAAAGTCCACGGTCATGTCCATACTGGAGGACAGCGGTTTTTTCTGCGTGGACAATCTGCCGCCGGTGCTGATCCCCAAGTTCGCCGAGCTGTGCATGGCGGGCAACGGCGCTTATGAGCAGGTCGCTATGGTGTGCGACATCCGGGGCGGCGAGAAGTTCGACGGCCTGTTTGAGGCGCTGGACGCGCTGCGGGAGATGAAGTTCGACTACAGGATCCTGTTTGTGGAGGCGGACGCGGAGACCATCATCAAGCGGTATAAGGAGACCCGCCGCAGTCATCCCCTTATGGCCGGCGGGGTCAGCCTGGTGCAGGCGCTGGAGCTGGAGCGGCAGGCCATGAGGCCGGTGCGGGACCGGGCGGAATATGTGATCAACACCACCTCGCTGCCCACCCGGAAGCTGCGGGATCAGGTGCTGGATATGTTCGCGCCCAACCGGAAGACCCGGCAGGAGATGAGCATCTCGGTGACCTCCTTCGGCTTTAAGTACGGCATCCCCATTGAGGCGGACCTGGTATTCGACGTGCGCTTCCTGCCCAATCCCTTTTACATCGAGGAGCTGCGGGACCAGACCGGCCTGGACGCCGGCGTGCGGGACTATGTGTTTGGCTGCCGGCAGACGGAGGAATTCATGGAGCGGCTGCAGGGGATGGTGGATTTTCTGCTGCCCCATTTTGTGGAGGAGGGAAAGAGCGCCCTTGTGGTGGCCATCGGCTGCACCGGAGGCCGCCACCGCTCAGTGGCGGTGACTCACGCGCTGGCGGAGCATATCCGCGGCCTGGGCTACGAGGCGGCGGAAAACCACCGTGACATGACGAGGGCGTAGAACATATGGAGGAGAGACGAAACGGCCCGGCCATCGTGGCCCTGGGCGGAGGCAACGGCCTGTCCGCGATCCTGCGGGGGCTGAAGCTCTATACAGACGACTTGACGGCCATTGTCACGGTGGCCGATGACGGAGGCGGCTCCGGCATGCTGCGGGAGGACCTGGGTATGCCGCCGCCGGGGGACATCCGCAACTGCATGGAGGCCATGGCGGATACTGAGTCGCTGATGCAGCGGCTGCTGTCCTACCGCTTTACCGAGGGGCGGCTGGCGGGGCAGGCCTTCGGCAACCTGCTGCTGGCGGCGCTGACGGGCATCTCCGACTCCTTTGACCAGGCGGTGGCCCGCATGAGCCAGGTGCTGGCCATCAACGGGCGCATCCTGCCGGTGACCAACGCCAATGTGCAACTGGAGGCCACCTTTGAAAACGGCACCAGCGTGTGCGGGGAGTCCAAGATATTCGATTTTAAGAAAAAGCAGAACTGCCGCATCCACCATGTGCGCCTGCTGCCGGAAAACCCGCCGGCGCTGCCGGCGGCCGTGGAGGCTATCCACCGGGCGAAGGTGATCCTGCTGGGACCGGGCAGCCTGTATACCAGCGTGATCCCCAACCTGCTTGTGGACGGCATTTCCGAGGCCATTCAGGAGAGCGGCGCGCTGAAAATATATGTATGCAACATCATGACCCAGGACGGAGAAACAGAGGGGATGACGGCGGCGGACCATGTGGCGGCGCTGCTGGAGCACGGGGGACCGGGACTGGTAGACCTGTGCCTGTGCAACAGCGCCCCGGTGAGCGGGCGTCTGCTGGAGCGGTATTCCCAGGAGGATGCCGAGCCCATGGTGGTGGACCGCAAGGCGGTGGAGCTGCTGGGGGCGGAGGTGGTGGCCCGGCCGCTGACCGACGAGCACTCCGACTACGCCCGCCACTCCGGCGTAAAGGTGGCCCGGACGGTGATCGAGCTCTACCACCAGCGGGCGGATACCAAGATATTCTGAAGCATTGAAAAGAGGGGAATGGCGATGAGCTTTTCCGCGGAGGTAAAGCAGGAGCTGTGCAAGCAGGGGTCCGGTTCCAAAGCCTGCGCCCAGGCGGAGGCCTATGGCATCGTCCTGTTCTGCAACACCTTCCACAGCCGGCAGCTGCGCGTCATCACGGAATCCCCCAAATTAAAGGAGCGGCTGCCCTTTCTCTTCCGCAAGGCGTTTAAGGTGACCTTTGACCAGGTGCCGGAGCCGGACGACGGGAAGGGGACCTTTCTGATCGAGACGCCGGAGAAGCTGAAGGTCATCTTCGACACCTTTGGATTGGAGTGGAACGCCTCCGTCTCCGTTCATGTGAATTTTGCCCAATTAGAGGAGGAGGACTGCCGCGCCGCCTTTTTCCGGGGGGCGTTCCTGGCGGGCGGGTCGGTCACCGACCCGCTGAAGGGCTACCATCTGGAGCTGGTGACCTCCCACTACCATGTGGGCCGGGAGGCGCCGGCCCTGCTGCGTGAGGCGGGCTTTGTGCCCAAGACCACCACCCGGAAGGGAAACTACATCATCTATTTCAAGCAGTCCGACCACATCGAGGACTTTTTGACCACCATCGGCGCGCCGGTGTCCTCCATGACGGTGATGATGGCGAAGATGGAGCGGGATCTGCGGGGCAGCGTGAACCGCCGGGTGAACTGTGACGCGGCCAATCTGGACAAGGCGGTGGAGGCGGCTCAGAACCAGATCGGGGCCATCCGCGCTCTGGAGAAGCGGGGCGTGCTGAACGGACTGCCGGAGCGGCTGCGGGAGACGGCAAGGCTGCGGGTGGACAATCCGGAGCTGACTCTCAGCGAGTTGGCGGAGCTGTGCGACCCGCCGGTGAGCAAGTCGGCGCTGAACCACCGGCTGCGCCGGCTGGTGGAGCTGGCGCGGGCAGACAGATAGTGAGGAAAGCATATGGCCTTTACACATTTACATCTGCATACGGAATACTCCCTGCTGGATGGGGCCTGCCGCATCAAGGAGCTGGTCAAGCGGGTGAAGGAGCTGGGGCAGAGCGCGGTAGCCATCACCGACCATGGGGTGATGTTCGGCGTCATCGACTTTTACCGGACCTGCAAGGCGGAGGGGATCAAGCCGGTGATCGGGTGCGAGGTCTATGTGGCCCCCCGGACCCGGTTCGATAAGGTACACGGGCCGGACAGCTCCGCCCATCACCTGGTACTGCTCTGCCGGAATGAGACAGGGTATCGCAATCTGTCCTACATGGTATCCATGGCCTTTACCGAGGGGTTTTATATCAAGCCGCGCATTGATATGGATCTGCTGAGACAGCACAGCGAGGGACTCATCGCCCTGTCCGCCTGTCTGGGGGGCGAGGTGCCCAAGCTGCTGAGCAGCGGAGCGTATGAGACGGCAAAGGCAAAGGCCCTTGAGATGCGGGAGCTGTTTGGCGAGGACGGCTACTATCTGGAGCTGCAGGACCATAAGCTGCCGGCGCAGCAGACGGTGAACGCGGGGCTGCTGCGCCTCCACGAGGAGACGGGCATCCCCTTGGTGTGTACCAACGACGCCCACTACCTGACGCGGGAGGACGCGGAGGTCCAGGACGTACTTATGTGCATCCAGACGGGAAAGCTGCTGGAGGACCAGAACCGGATGCGGTTTGAGACCACCGAGTTCTATGTCAAGAGCGAGGACGAGATGCGGGCGCTGTTCCCCGCCTGCCCGGAGGCGGCGGACAACACACAGAAGATCGCGGACGCCTGCAACGTGGAATTTGAGTTCGGCAAGTATCATCTGCCGGAGTTCAAGCTGCCCGCCGGGCAGACGGACCCTGACGCCTACTTCACCCAGCTGTGCTGGGAGGGCTTTGCCCGGCGCTATCCCAACGCCGACGAGGAGCACCGGAAGCGGCTGGAATATGAGATGGGCGTCATCCGGCAGATGGGGTTTGTGGACTATTTCCTGATCGTGTCCGACTTTATCGGCTATGCCAAAAGCAACGGCATTCCGGTGGGACCGGGGCGGGGCTCCGCCGCCGGATCCATGGTGGCCTACTGCCTGAACATCACCGATGTGGACCCCATCCGGTACCACCTGTACTTCGAGCGGTTTTTGAATCCCGAGCGGGTGACCATGCCGGATATTGACATCGATTTCTGCATCCGCCGGCGGCAGGAGGTCATCGACTATGTGGCCCGGAAGTACGGCGAGGACCATGTGGCACAGATCGTCACCTTCGGCACCATGAAGGCCAAGGCGGCCATTCGGGACGTGGGCCGGGTGCTCAATTTCCCCTATGCCGAGGTGGACAACATCGCCAAGCAGGTGCCCTTTGCCCTGGACATGACGCTGGACAAGGCGCTGGTGCTGTCCAAGAGCTTTGCCGACCTGTACAATGGGGACGAGCGGGTGAAGAAGCTGGTGGACATGGCCCGGAAGTTAGAGGGAATGCCCCGCAATGCGTCCACCCATGCCGCCGGCGTGGTCATCACCCGGCGCCCGGTCTATGAGTATGTGCCTCTGGCCACCAACGACGACGTGCCGGTGACCCAGTATACCATGGTGACGCTGGAGGAGCTTGGCCTGCTGAAAATGGACTTTTTGGGCCTGCGCAACCTGACCATTCTGGACGACGCGGCGAAGATGGTCCAACAGAGTGAGCCGGACTTCCGGCTGTCCGACATCCGGGACGACGACCCTGAGGTGTACCGGATGCTCGGCGAAGGGCGCACCTCCGGCGTGTTCCAGATGGAGTCGACGGGCATGACAGGGGTGGCCGTGGGCCTGAAGCCCAAGAGCATTGAGGACATCTGCGCCATCATCGCTCTGTACCGGCCGGGACCCATGGACTCCATTCCCAGGTTTCTGGCCTGCGCTCAGGATCCCAGCCTGGTGAAATACAAGCATCCCATGCTGGAGCCTATTCTGTCTGTTACCTACGGCTGTATCGTGTATCAGGAGCAGGTCATTGAGATATTCCGGCGTTTGGCGGGCTACTCTTTGGGACAAGCTGATATGGTGCGGCGGGCCATGTCCAAGAAAAAGGTGAAGGACATCGAGCGGGAGCGGGAGACCTTCCTCCACGGCGACCCGGCCCGGAACATTGTCGGCTGCGCCGCCAACGGCATCCCGGAGGCGGTGGCCCAGTCCATCTATGATGAGATCAACGATTTCGCCCATTATGCGTTCAACAAGTCCCACTCTCTGGCCTACGCCATCGTAGCCTACCAGACGGCGTGGTTCAAGTGCCACCATACCAGGGAATATATGGCGGCCCTGCTCACCTCTGTGCTGGACTCCCAGGACAAAGTGGCGGAGTATATCGCCGAATGCAAGGAGAACGGCATCGCCCTGCTGCCGCCGGACATCAACGAGTCCGGACCCACCTTCACCGTGTCCGGCCCCAATATCCGTTTTGGACTGGCGGCGCTGAAGGGGGTGGGCCGCGGTGTGGTAGACGCTGTACTGAAGGAACGTGAAAAGGGAGGACCCTTTACATCTTTTCCGGAGTTTTGCAACCGGATGTATGACAGCGATCTGAACAAGCGGGTGCTGGACAGCCTGATCCGATCCGGCTCCTTTGACAGCCTGGGGTACCGGCGCAGCCAGCTGCTGCAGGTGTACGAGCAGGTGCTGGACGCCATTGCCAGGGAGCGGAAGAAAAATCTGGACGGGCAGTTCGACCTGTTTGGCGGCGGCGGGGAGAGCGCCTCGGTGCCGGAGATGGAGCTGCCGGATATCCCGGAGTTTTCCCGGAGCGAGCTGATGGCCATGGAGAAGGAGACCACCGGCCTGTACCTGTCCGGTCATCCCATGGATGAATACCGCCAGCAGGTCAGGCAGCTGAAGGCCAGGCCCATCGCCGCGATCATGAACAGCGGCGACGGGGAGGAGAGAGACCCCCGGTTTGCGGACGGACAGCGGGTGACGGTGGCCGGAGTGGTGTCCTCTGTGCGGACCAAGACCACCAAGAACAACTCGCTGATGGCCTATGTGGTGCTGGAGGACGCCACCGGGAGCATGGAGCTGCTGGCGTTTTCCAGGGTGTTGTCGGAAAGCGGGGCCTATCTCAAGGTCGGGGCGCCTGTGGCGGTGGAGGGCAGGATCTCCATCCGGGATGAGAAGGAGCCTCAGCTGATGGCGGACCGGGTGGCGCCCCTGGGGACGCCCACCCAAAAGTCAGAGGCGGAGCGGACCCTGTGGATCAGGCTGCCGGACGCGGGAGAGCGGTTCCAGTGGCTGAAAAAGCTGCTGAATATGTTCCCCGGCCAGGACAACGCCGTTGTCTACCTGGCGGACAGCCGGAAAAAGCTCCAGACCCAGTGCGTGTTCCACGAGGCGCTGCTGGCGGAGCTGAACGAGGTGCTGGGCGGCGAAAACGTGGTGCTGAAATAGCGGCAAAAGAGGGGACTCCATGTATCGACTGTTAGGAAAAATCGGAAAGCTGCTGTTCCACCGCATGGGCATTATGCTGGTGCTGATCTTCGGGCAGATCGGGCTGTACGCCATGGGTCTGCTTTGGCTGCGGGGCAGCCGGTTTTATGCCGTTTTTATGGGCGTGTCCATTATCCTGTCGGTGGTGGCGCTGCTTTGGATCATCGGCAGCTCCAGCAATCCGGGGTATAAGATCGGCTGGATCATCATGGTGCTGGTGCTTGTGCCCCTGGGGTCGCTGGGCTATCTGCTGCTGGGCGGCAACCATTTGTCCCGGTTCAACCAGCGCCGGCTGGGGACCATGGAGCGCAAGATCGCCCAGCAGCTGGGGCCGGAGTGCGAAAGGTCCAGGTCGCTGGCCCAGTTGGAGGGCGAGGACGCGGGATGTATGGCCCGGTATCTGGAGCAGACCGCCCACTGCCCGGTGTACGGCAACACCAGGACAAAATATTATCCTCTGGGTGATGACTGCTACGATGATATTTTAAGCGCACTCCAGGGCGCCCGGCACTATATTTTCATTGAGTACTTCATCATCGAGGAGGGCAAGCTGTGGAACTCGGTGCTGAGTATTCTAAAGGAGAAGGCGGCCCAGGGGCTGGAGGTGCGGGTGATCTATGACGACGTGGGCTCCATCTTCACCCTGCCGGCCGGTTATCCCAATCGGCTGGAGGCGATGGGCATCCACTGCCGGGTGTTCAACCGGCTGGTGCCGGTGGTATCTCTGCGGCAGAACAACCGGGACCACCGGAAGTATATGATCGTCGACGGCGAGGTAGCCTTTACCGGCGGCATCAATATGGCGGACGAGTATATCAACGTAAAGCCCCGGTTCGGCCACTGGAAGGACACCGCTATCCGGCTGGAGGGGGACGCGGTGTGGTCCATGACAGTGTCCTTCCTGTCCATGTGGGACTTCACCCGCAGCGAGGCGGAACCCTTCGCCCTCTACCGGCCCAGGCCGGCGGTCGACGGGCCCACGGGCTATGTCCAGCCCTATCACGACTGCCCCTGGGACAATGAGCCGGTGGGACTCACCGTCTACCTGAATCTCATCAACCGGGCCAAGCGGTATGTGTATATCACCACGCCCTACCTGGTCATCGATTACTCCCTCACCATGGCCCTCACCTCCGCGGCCAAGTCCGGGGTGGACGTGCGGATCATTACGCCGCATATCCCGGACAAGAAGACGGTGTTTGAGGTGACCCGGACCTACTATGAGGAGCTGCTGGCGGCGGGAGTGCAGATCTTTGAGTATGAGCCGGGATTCATCCACGGCAAGAATTTCGTGGTGGACGACAAGTACGCCACGGTGGGCACGGTGAATCTGGACTACCGCAGTATGTTCCTGCACTTTGAAAACGGCGTGCTGTTGTACGACACCCCGTCGGTGCTGGACATCCGGGACGATTTTCTGGACACCCAGACCAAGAGCCTGATGGTCACCATGGCCGACTGCAAAAACGTGTCGCTGCCCCGGCGGCTGCTGCGGGACCTGCTGCGGGTGTTCGCGCCGCTGCTGTGAAGGCGGCAGGGGAAAAGCCCCGGGCAAAGCCGTTCATGCGGCCCGCGGGCTTCAAGGTTTTTTGCCCGCGGGCCGCGGTCCCCGTATGCTATGGCGGAAAAAGCTTCCGTAGGGACGGAAACGGCAAGCTTGTGTGAGAAGGTGACGGCGTTATGGAGAAATTGATCGCCCTGGATGTGGACGGGACGCTTTTGAACTCCCGGGGAAATGTCCCGGCCTCCGCTGTGGAGGCGGTGGAGAGAGCGCGGAGCATGGGCGTGCGGGTGGTGCTGGCTACCGGGCGGAGCGCGCCGGAGGCGGTGTGGCTGACCGACGCGGCGGGCTGTGACTGTCGGGCGGTAGTGCTGGGCGGAGGGGCCGTCATCGACGCCGCCACGGGGCGGCACCTGCGCCGGTGGGACATGGCGGATGGCCTGGGAGCGCGGGTGCTGGAGCTGCTGGAGGGACAGCCGCTGTACTCCATGGTATTCGCCGGGGAGGTCAATCTGCTGGACCCGGCCTCTGAGATCTATTTCCGGAAAAACTACCCCTATGACTGCTATTTTGACAACACCACGGTGGCTGACGATCTGCCCGCCTATCTCCGGGCTCACCGGCTGCCGCTGACCAAGGTATACGCCACGGGGGAGGCCTCCTGCTTTCCTCCGCTGCTGGAGCGGCTGGGCTGCCTGCCGGGGCTGACGCTCACCAGCTCCGGCGCGGACAATTTTGAGGTGCTGGCCCAGGGGACGGACAAGGGGAGAGCCCTGTGTCTGCTGGCGGCGGAGTGGGGGATCGCGCCTGAGGACATCGCCGCCGTCGGGGACAGCGACAACGACCTGGCTATGCTCCGGGCGGTGGGCTGGCCGGTGGCTATGGGCAACGCCTCCGCCGAGGTGAAGCGGGCGGCCCGGATGGTGACGGACAGCAACGACAGAGACGGGGTGGCCAGGGCCATCGACCGGCTTTTGAGGGAATGGGAGGGATCGGTATGAAACGCTCCAGGATCAATGAGGCCATCCGCAGGATGGAGGAGGTGGCGCGGCAGAGCGGCGTGTCCCTGCCGCCGTTCTGCCGCTGGACGCCGGAGGAGTGGCGGCAGAAGGACCATGGATTCGACGAGATCCGGGACAATATGCTGGGCTGGGATATCACCGACTACGGCACCGGGGAATTTGAGAAGGTGGGCTTCACCCTCATCACCCTGCGCAACGGCAACGTAAAGCGGCGGGAGGACTACCCCAAGCCCTACGCGGAGAAGCTGCTGCTGGTGGAGGAGGGGCAGTATTCCCCCATGCATTTCCACTGGACCAAGATGGAGGACATCATCAACCGGGCCGGAGGAACGGTGCTGATCCGGCTGTATAACTCCACAGCGGACGGGGAACTGGACCGGGACGGGGCGGTGCGGGTGCTCAGCGACGGCCGGGAATACACCGTCCCCGCCGGCACCCAGGTGCCTCTGGAGCCGGGACAGAGCATCACCATCTATCCCGGCCTGTACCACGACTTTGAGGTCCGGCCGGGCACGGGCGCGGTGCTGCTGGGCGAGGTGTCCATGTGCAATGACGATGTAAACGATAACCGCTTTTACAAAAACTATGGGCGCTTCCCGGTGATCGATGAGGACGAGCCCCCCTATCGCCTGCTGTGCGGCGAGTACCCGCCGGCGGAGGGGTGAAAAAACAGAGCCTGACGGCCACACGGCTGTCAGGCTCTTATGATCGGTGAAGCCCCAGCGATACCCTGTTTCCCGTTCGCCGTGGGACCGGATGCCATACAGGGCGATCGCGAGGTATTTCCGCGTTTTTTGTTTCTTATCCGCGGAGCTTTACCATTGGATGGACATGATATAGGGTTCCCTGGTGAGGGGGAGGAGCCGCTGATTCAGCTCGCTGGGGGGGCAGGGGAGACGGCCCAGCTCCAGCTTGACGCTCAGGCCGCCGTCGGCCCGCTCATATTTGGTGCCGATACAGGTAAAGCCCAGCTGGGTGAGGGCGGCGGTCAGCCGCTCCATGGCGTCCGGCTCGTCCGCCAGCCGCAGGGAAAGCGTGACATTGGGGTGGGACAGGATAGACAGGTCCCGGTGGAGTATGGCCTGGATGACCACGATGAACACCGTGGAAAAAGCGCTGATGAGGTACATACCGGCCCCCACAGTCATGCCGATGCCCACCGTGGCCCACAGGCCGGCGGCGGTGGTCAGGCCGGTGA
>CAZUWQ010000013.1:0-12091 GCA_964624195.1 uncultured Oscillospiraceae bacterium
TCGGCGTCATCCTGGACTGGGTGGGCGCCCACTTTCCCAAAGACGAGCAGGGCCTGTACGAATTCGACGGGGGCTGCTGCTATGAGCCCTCCGACCCGCTGATGAAGGAGCACCCCGACTGGGGCACCCGCATCTTCGACTATGGGCGCTATGAGGTCCGCTCTTTTCTGATCTCCAACGTGCTGTACTGGCTGGATATGTATCACATCGACGGCATCCGGGTGGACGCGGTGGCCTCCATGCTCTATCTGGACTACGGCCGGCGGGACGGCCAGTGGCGGGCCAACAAGGACGGCGGGAACATCAATCTGGAGGCGGTAAAATTTCTCCAGGATATGAACGCCGCCGCCTTCACCTTTGAACCCTCTGTGCTGATGATCGCCGAGGAGTCCACCGCCTTCCCCATGGTCACCAAGCCGGGGTACGACGGCGGGCTGGGCTTCGGCTTCAAGTGGAATATGGGCTGGATGCACGACATGGTGGATTATATGTCCACCGACCCTCTGTTCCGCAAGGGCCGGCACAACAACCTCACCTTCTCCCTGACCTACGCCTTCTCGGAAAACTTTATCCTCCCCCTGTCCCACGACGAGGTGGTGCACGGCAAGTGCTCCCTCATCAACAAGATGCCCGGCGAGTACGATGACAAGTTTCAGAACCTCCGGGCGTTCTACGGCTACATGATGACCCATCCGGGCAAAAAGCTGCTGTTCATGGGCGGCGAGTTCGGCCAGTTCATCGAGTGGGATGAGAAGAAGCAGTTGGACTGGTTCCTGCTGGACTACGACAGGCACCGCCAGCTCCACGACTACGTCCGGGACCTGAACCATTACTATCTGGACCATCCGCCCCTGTGGGAGAACGACAGCGACTGGCAGGGCTTCCAGTGGATCGCCTGCGACGACAACGCCCAGAGCGTCATCGCCTTCCGGCGCGTGGACAGCAAGGGCAAGGAGGTCATCGTGGTCTGTAACTTCTGCCCGGTAACGCGGAAAAACTACCGCATCGGCGTGGAGAGGTCAGGCCGCTATAAGCCCGTCCTGTCCAGCGACGCGGCCAAATACGGCGGCACAGGCTGCCGCCTGCGCACGGTGTCCGCCGCGGAGGAGCCCATGCACGGCAGGGACTGGTCCATCTCCCTCACCCTTCCCCCGCTGTCCACCGTGATCTACGAGCGGGTGTCCGGCACGGGCCGGAGAGCGGCCAAACCTGAAACAGGCTCCGCCCAGGCCGAGGCCGCCAAAGCGGACGCCGCCGTCCAGCCCGCCAGACCCAAAGCCGGGGTCAAGGCCGGGGAAAAAGCCAGGGCAAAGCCGAAAGCGCCCGCCAAAGCCGGGGCAAAGACAAAGCCGGGACCCCTGCCGGAAGAAAAGGCCGAAAAGGGGCCCGGCGCGAAAGCCAAAAAGACCACTGCCGACGCCAGGACCGGGTCGGCGGCAAAACCCGTGAAAACCAAAAAGACCGGCAGCGACAAAAAGTAAGAATCGAGGGGGGCTTCATTGTGATGGAACGAAAAAAGGAATGTATCTCCATGCTCCTGGCCGGCGGCCAGGGCAGTCGGCTGTATGTGCTGACGGAAAACACCGCCAAGCCCGCCGTGCCCTTCGGTGGGAAGTACCGCATCATCGACTTCTCCCTGTCCAACTGCGTCAACTCCGGCATTGACACCGTAGGCATCCTCACCCAATATCAGCCGCTGGAGCTGAACGACTACATCGGCAACGGTCAGCCCTGGGACCTGAACCGCAACTTCGGCGGCGCTCATGTGCTCCCGCCCTACACCAAGGCCAAGGACAACGCCTGGTACAAGGGCACGGCCAACGCCATCTACCAGAACATCCCCTTCATTGAGCGGTACCAGCCGGAATATGTGCTCATCCTCTCCGGCGACCACATCTACAAAATGGACTACAACAAAATGCTCCGATTCCACAAGGAAAAGGGCTCCGAGTGCACTATCGCCGTCCGTCCGGTGAGCATGGCCGAGGCCACCCGGATGGGCATCATGAGCACCGACGACAGCATGGCCATCACCGAGTTCGAGGAAAAGCCCGCCCATCCCAAGAGCAACCTGGCCTCCATGGGCGTGTACATCTTCACCTGGAAGGTGCTCAAGCAGTACCTGATCGCCGACGAGGCCGACCCCCAGTCGGAAAACGACTTCGGCAAAAACGTGATCCCCGCCTTCCTGCGGGACAAGCGGCAGATGTTCGCCTACTCCTTCGAGGGCTATTGGAAGGACGTGGGCACGCTGGACAGCCTGTGGGCCGCCAATATGGACCTGCTGGACCCCAGCGACCCGCTGGATATGCGCAACCCCCGCTTCAAAATTTACTCCCGGAACTACGCCAGCCCCTCCACCCTGCTGATGCCAGGCTCCCAGGTCATCAACTCCTTCGTGGCCGAGGGCTGTGAGATCAGCGGCACGGTGAAAAACTCCGTGCTGTACACCGGCTGCATCGTGGAGAAGGGCGCCACCGTGTCCGACTCCGTGGTGATGCCCAACACCGTGGTCAAGGCCGACAGCTCCATCAGCTACGCCATCGTAGGCGAGCAGTGCGTGGTGGAGGAAGGGGTCAGGATCGGCGCGGCCCCTGAAAAAGAGGGTGACAAGGACTGGGGCATCAGCGTGGTGGGCCACAGAAAGACCCTGCCCGCCGGCACGGTCATCAAGCCCAAGGAAATCGTTTAAGGGGGTGTCGACATGAACATGACTGGTATTATTTTCTCTGAGATCTACAGCGACGAGCTCAACGAGTTTACCCACGACCGGAATATGGCCGCCATCCCCTTCGGCGGGCGCTACCGCCTGATCGACTTCACCCTGTCCAACATGGTCAACTCCGGCATCACCAATGTGGGCGTGCTGGCCAAGCAGCACTATCACTCCCTGATGGACCACCTGTCCAAGTCCCAGGAGTGGGATCTGAACCGCAAAAACGGCGGCCTGCTGATCCTGCCCCCCTTCGCCACCGAGAGCATCAACCAGAGCCACCGGGGCAAGCTGGATGAGCTGCGCAACGCTTTGGACTATCTTCAGGACGCCGTCACTCCCTATGTCCTGCTGGCGGACGCCCACATCATCTACAACATGGACTATCGCCCCGCGCTGGAGTCCCACATCAAGAGCGGATGCGATATCACCATCGTCGCCACCCGGGAGGACGGCTCCTCCGACACGCCCTTCTCCTCCGTCATGACGGTGGACAGCGCCAACCGTGTCACCTCTTACGCGCTGAACTACCCCGCCAAGGACGGAGACTACGCCGGCATGGGCGTCTATATCATGGACCGGGAAAAGCTGATCCACGTCGTCCAGGAATACGCCGCCCGGGGCGCTTACCATATGGAGCGCGACTTTATCCAGAGCCGCTTTAACCACGGCGATCTCTCCATCAACATCTACGAGTTTGACGGCGTGGTGCTCCGCATTCGCAATGTCCCGGAATATTTCCGCAGCAGCCTGTCCCTGACGGACATCTCCATCGGCCACGCGATCTTCCGCTCCGACGCCCCGGTATATACCCGGGTCAACGACGAGGTGCCCACCTATTACGGCGAGGACTGCCATGTGTCCGGCTGCATCATCGCCGACGGCTGCATCATCGAAGGCTCCGCCGAGCATTGCGTCCTGTCCCGCGGCGTGCGCATCGGCAAGGGCGCCGTGGTCAAGGACTGCATCATCATGCAGGGCAGCGTGGTAGGCGAGAACGCGGTGCTGGAGAACGTGGCGGTGGATAAATGGGCCACCATCACCGCCGGCACCCATCTTAAGGGTTTGGCCTCCGCCCCAGTCATCATTCATAAAGGAGTTACCGTATGAAAATACTTTTTGCCGCCAGTGAAGCGGCCCCCTTCCTGAAAACCGGCGGGCTGGGCGACGTGGCTGCCGCCCTTCCCAAGGCCCTCAGCGCCGCCCCCAACGCCGAGGTATATGTGTTCATCCCCTACTATAAGGCCATCAAGGACGACCCGGAGTTTGAGATGGAGTATGTGACCCACTTCTATGTCCCCCTTTCCTGGCGCAATGTGTACGCCGGCCTGTACCGGGCGGTGAGCCGCAAGCGGAAGCTGCAATACTATTTCATTGACAACGAGTACTACTTCTACCGTGACGGCGCCTACGGCTATTATGATGACGGCGAACGCTTCGCTTTCTTCTCCAAGGCCATTTTGGAGTCGCTGCAGTATCTGAACTGGTACCCTGACGTCATCCACGCCAACGACTGGCAGACCGCCCTGGTCCCCGTGTTCCTGCGGGCCTTCTATATGGGGCTGGATGCCTACCAGCCCATCCGCACTCTGTTCACCATCCACAATATGGAGTATCAGGGCAAATTCCCCGACTCCTTTGTGGACGAGGTGCTTGGCCTGCCCGAGGACTGGAAGGGCACCATGCACTACGACAACTGCACCAACCTGATGAAGGCGGCCATCCTCACCTCCGACCGGGTGAGCACCGTGTCCCGCACCTATGCCTACGAGATCCAGAATCCCTACTACGCTCACGGCCTCCACGCCGTGCTCCAGGCCCACAGCTACAAGCTCAGCGGCGTGGTCAACGGCATCGACACCGAGGTATTCGACCCCGCCACCGACCCCCTGCTCTATGTCAACTTCACCGCCGACGAGCCGGAGAAAAAGCTGGAGAACAAGCGGTTCCTGCAGCAGAAGCTGGGGCTGGCCTGCCGGGATGACGTGCCGGTGGTCATCATGATCACCCGGCTGGTGGGTCACAAGGGCGTGGATCTGATCCAGGCGGTCATGGACGATCTGATGGGGGACGATATCCAGATGGTGGTCATCGGCACCGGCGAGCAGCAGTATGAGGATATGTTCCGCGCCTATGCCGACCGTTTCCCCCACAAGATGTCCGCCAACATCGTGTTTGACAACACGCTGGCCCACCAGGCCTACGCCGGCGGCGACCTGGTGCTCATGCCCTCCAAGCAGGAGCCCTGCGGTCTGACCCAGCTGATCGCCATGCGGTACGGCACCGTTCCCATCGTCCGGGAGACCGGCGGCCTGTTCGATACCGTCCCCGCCCTGAACCCGGAGACCATGGAGGGCCGCGGCTTTACCTTCAAGAGCTACAACGCCCACGATATGCTGGACGCGGTGCGCCGGGGCGTGGCCCTCTACCATGATACCGAGCGGTGGGACACCCTGCGCCGCAACGATATGGCCTATGATTCCTCCTGGAAGCATTCAGTGGAAGACTATTGGCAAATCTATTATTCCATGGTACAATAGCTGCAACCACCGTATCAGTTCATCGCAAATTTCAACACCCCATAAAATACAGCCCGCCTGCGCGGGCTGTATTTTATGAAGATATGATGGCCTTCCACCGGCAAAAAGGAGTAAGAGTAAAAAGATGGATCAGAAACAGATCATTTCAAAACTGGAAGAAGTTATCCTACTGCGGTATGGCTGTGAGATGAGCGCCGCCTCCCCTCAACAGATCTACCGGGCCCTGTGCTATGTGGTCAACGATATGCTTATGGTCAAAAACGCGGAGTTCGGCCGCAAGGTAAACGAGCGCAAGGACAAACAAGTCTATTATATGTCCATGGAATTTTTGGTGGGCACCTCTCTGCGCAACAACCTCTACAACCTGGGCGTGGAGGACCTGTTCACCAAGGCGCTGGCCAAGTGCGGCGTGGACATCCACGATCTGTACGAAATAGAGCCGGACGCCGGCCTGGGCAACGGCGGTCTGGGCCGTCTGGCCGCCTGCTATATGGACTCCGCCTCCAGCATGGGGATGCCTGTTACCGGTTATTCCATCCGCTATGAGTTCGGCATCTTCAAGCAGAAGATCATCGACGGCTGGCAGATGGAGTTTCCGGATGACTGGCTCACCATGGGCGACGTGTGGCTGGTGCCCCGGGAGGACGAAGCCGTGGAGGTCAGGTTCGGCGGCGACGTACACAGCTGGGACGACAACGGGAAGTTCCGCGTGGCCCATCTGAACTACCAGTCTGTCATGGCCATCCCCAACGATATGTATATCTCCGGCTATAAGAGCGACGCGGTGAACAAGCTGGTGCTGTGGAGCGCCAAATCTCCCAACAGCTTCGATATGTCCGCCTTCTCCCGGGGCGACTACGCCAAGGCCCTGGAGGGGGACACCATGGCGGAGGTCATCTCCAAGGTCCTCTACCCCGCCGACGACCACGCGGCCGGAAAAGCCCTGCGCCTGCGCCAGCAGTATCTGCTTGTATCCGCTTCGGTACAGACCATCCTGAAAAAGCATCTGAAGAGTTACCGCTCGCTGGACAATCTGCCCGACAAGGTGTCCATCCACATCAACGACACCCACCCCGCCCTGTGCGTGCCCGAGCTGATGCGTCTGCTGTTGGACGAGCACGACTACAGCTGGGAAAAGGCCTGGGACATCACCTGCCGCACACTGTCCTACACGAACCACACCGTTATGAGCGAGGCGTTGGAGCGCTGGAATGAGGACCTGTTCGCCCAGCAGCTGCCCCGCATCTACCAGATCGTCTGCGAGATCAACCGCCGCCTGCTCATCGACCTGCGGAAGGTCTATGGAGATGATCAGGGCAAGCTGGACTATATGGCTGTGGTGTGCGGCGGTGAGATCCGCATGGCCAATCTCTGTCTGGCCGGCTGCCATAAGATCAACGGCGTGTCCAGGCTGCACACGGAGATCCTGAAAAACAGTATTTTCCGGGACTACTATCAGCTCACCCCGGACCATTTTCTCAACGTCACCAACGGCATCGCCTATCGCCGCTGGCTGTGCCAGGCCAACCCCCAGCTGCGGGACCTGCTGTGCGATCTGATCGGGGACGGCTATATCACGGACAGCACCAAGCTGGATAAGCTGATGAAGTACCGCGACGACCCCGCTGTGCTCCAAAAGCTTCAGGAGATCAAGCGGTCCAACAAGGCGCGTCTCAGCGACCTGATCTTCAAACGAAACGGCATCCATGTGGACCCGGACTCCCTGTTCGACGTACAGATCAAACGGCTGCACGAGTATAAGCGTCAGTTGCTCAACGTACTCCAGGTCCTCCATATGTACCTCCAGATCAAGGCCGCTCCCAACGCTCCCTTCCAGCCCCGCACCTTTGTCTTCGCGGCCAAGGCCTCGGCAGGCTATATCATGGCAAAGCAGATCATCCAGCTCATCATAACTGTCTCCAAGCTGACCAATACCGACCCGGACACCAGAGATAAGCTGAAGGTGGTCTTCTTAGAGGACTACAACGTCTCCCTGGCCGAGGTCATCATCCCCGCCGCCGAGATCTCCGAGCAGATCTCCATCGCCGGCAAGGAGGCCAGCGGCACCGGCAATATGAAGCTGATGATCAACGGCGCTGTGACTCTGGGCACCCTGGACGGCGCCAACGTGGAGATCCACGAGCGGGTGGGCGACGACAACATCGTGCTGTTTGGTCTCAGGGCCGACGAGGTGGAGGAATTGTGGCGCAACGGATACAACCCCATGAACTATGTGCGGGACGACCCGGAGCTGAAGGCGGTCATGGACCTGCTCATGGGCGGCATCGGCGGGATGCATTTCGACGACATCATCCGATCGCTCCTGGGCGGCGGCAGCGGAACGCCGGACGCTTACATGAATCTTGCCGACTTCCACGATTACGTCCGCGCCCAGCGGGATGTGAACGAGATCTATGCCGACAAACGCCGTTTCAACAATATGGCCCTGGTGAACATCGCCAAGGCGGGCTTCTTCTCCGCCGACCGGGCGGTTGGCGAATACGCCAAAAATATCTGGTGCCTGAAATGATTTTCCATCCCGCGGATCGCGCGGCCGGGATGTTGTTGTGGAGTCTTTTGCATGGAGTTTGTATTCAACAGTCTGTCAGAACAGTATAAACGGCCCTTTGGCTGCCTTAAACAGCATGAATTGTGCCAAATGATGGTCGAAGTATCCGAAGACACGCCTCTCACCCGTCTCTCGGTAGTGCTGGACACCGATTCCGGCTGCGGACTTGAGGTGGACTTTACCAGGGAAGACAAGGCGGACTGCCGTTGGCGGTACCGCACTGAGTTCGTCCTCCCCCACCAGGGCCTGTACTTCTACCACTTCCACGCCGAGTTGACGGACGGCGCCCTGGACCTGTTTCGGGACGGAGAGCGGGGCGTCACCACCGACGGGGGCGAGCCCTGGCAGGTCACCTGTTACCCTCTGGATCTCAAAACGCCGGAGGCTTTTTGCGGCGCGGTGATGTATCAGATCTTCCCCGACCGTTTTTTCCGGTCGGGCAGCTGCGACCTGACCGGCAAGCTGGAGCCCTACTGGGTCCACGAACGCTGGGGCGAGACGCCCTGCTATCTGCCCGACGAGCATGGGGAGATCCTGAACAACGACTTCTTCGGCGGCAATCTGAACGGCATCCGGGCCAAGTTGGACTATCTCAGCTCTCTCAGCGTGGAGGTGCTCTATCTCAATCCCATCAGTATGGCCTATTCCAATCACCGGTATGATACCGCCGACTATCGCCGGGTAGACCCCATGCTGGGCACTGACGCCGATTTTGCCGCCCTGTGCCGGGACGCCCACGCCCTGGGTATGAAGGTAATTTTAGACGGCGTCTACTCCCACACCGGGAGCGACAGCGTCTATTTTGACCGCAAGGGCGTCTTCGGCCACGGCGCGTACAGCGACCCGGACTCCCCCTACCGAAGCTGGTACGACTTCCAGCACTACCCCGACCAGTACACCGCCTGGTGGGGCGTCGCCACCCTTCCCTGCGTCAATGAGATGAACGAGTCCTATCTGGACTTTATTATCCGGGGAGAGGACAGCGTCATCGCCCACTGGCTGGCGCTGGGCGCCGACGGCTTCCGGCTGGACGTGGCCGACGAGCTGCCCGATGCGTTTATCGCCGCTTTCCGGGCCAGGGTCAAGGAGCTGAAGCCGGATGCCCTGCTCATGGGCGAGGTATGGGAGGACGCCTCCAACAAGATCAGCTACAGCGTGCGGCGCAAATATTTCTCCGACGGTGAGTTGGATTCCGTCATGAACTATCCCTTCCGCAACGCCATTTTAGGCTTTATGGCCGACCGGGACGGAGAGGCCTTCCGGCGGCAGGTCATGACCATCGTGGACCACTATCCCGCCACCGTTCTCCACGGCATGATGAACAGCCTGTCCACCCACGATACGCCCCGCATCCTCACCCTGCTGGGGGACAGCTTCTCCGGCTCCAAAGAGGAAAAAGCGGAGCGTTATCTGGATGAAGGCGCCCTGGCCTGGGCTATCCGCCGGGAAAAGGCCGCCGCCGTCCTCCAGTTCACTCTCCCCGGCAGCGCCTGCGTCTACTACGGCGACGAGGCCGGCATGGAGGGCTTTGAGGACCCCTTCAACCGCCGCTGCTACCCCTGGGGTGGAGAAAACCAGGAGCTATTGGAGTATTACCGCGCCCTGGCCCGCGTCAAGCGGGATCATGCCGCGCTGCGCGTCGGCTCCATCCGCTTTCTCTCCCTGTCCGGGCAGGCTATCTGCTACCAGCGCCAGGTGGAAGGCGAAACTGTCCGCGTACTGGTCAACGGCGGAGAGCAGCCCCTGTCCGTCCCCTGCCCCGGCCGTCCACTCCTGCTCCACGACGGCTGGCGCGACGGTGACAGCCTGCGGCTGGATCAGTGGGGCGCGGCCATCATTTCAGAGGAGGCTTGACTCATGGAGCAAGTGTGCTTTGGCGTGGACATCGGAGGCACCTCAGTTAAACTGGGGCTGGTGAGCGAGGCCGGGGAGCTGCTGAAAAAGGTAGAATTTCCCTCCAGCCGAGACCAGAACGCCATGCTTGACGGGATCGCTGAGCACATCCGGTCGATCCGCTCTGAGCTCGGCGAGTTGGCCTATGTGGGCGCCGGGGCGGGCGTGCCCGGTCCGGTGCTGGACCACAGCCGGGTCAACGGCTGCGTCAATTTGGGCTGGGGCGAGGTGGATGTGGCCGATGAGCTGTCCCGGCGCACTGGTCTGCCGGTGCTGGCGGAAAACGACGCCAACCTGGCCGCTATGGGCGAGTTGTGGCAGGGCGCCGGCCGGGGCCGCAAAAGCCTGGCTCTGCTCACTGTGGGGACCGGTATCGGCTGCGGCGTCATCGCTGACGGCCGGATCATCACCGGCGCCAATGGCGCCGCCGGCGAGGCGGGCCACATCCCCATGGGCTGGCACAAGGACTGGAAGTGCTCCTGCGGCAAGACCGGCTGTCTGGAGGTCACCGCCTCCGCCACCGGCATCATCCGGGCCGCCCGCCAGTTCTCCCCCTTCCGGGAGATGGAGCGGGTCACAGCCAAAGATGTGTTTGACGCGGCCAAGGCGGGCAGCGTTCAGGCGCTGGAGGTGGTAACGGAGGCAGGCCGCTGCCTGGGCACCGCCGCCGCCATCATCGGCTGCGTGGTCAACCCGGAGGTCTTTGTCATCGGCGGCGGGGTGTCCGCCGCCGGCCGGATGCTGCTGGACCCGGTGGAGGCGGCCTATCGGGAGTGGGTGTTCTACCCTGCCAAGGGAGCGGAATTTCTGCTGGCCCAGTTGGGCAACAACGCCGGTATGATCGGCGCAGCCGCCCTGTTTTTCTGCAAAGTGTAATACCTTTACACATATTAATAACACTGGAAGGGGATGCACCTATGTTAAATCTTGACCTCCATATGCTGGCTCCGTTCATCACCGAGGAGCAGCTGTCCTCCATGGCCGGTGAGGTGGCCGCCGCGCATGAAAAGCTGTATGACCCCGCCGCCCCTGGCTACAACTTCACCGGTTGGGTCCGTCTGCCCGAGTGCTATGATAAGGAGGAGTTTGCCCGCATCCAGAAGGCCGCCGCCAAGATCCGCGGCGACTCTCAGGTGCTGATCGTGGTCGGCATCGGCGGCTCCTATCTGGGAGCCCGCACCGCCCTGGACATCTTCCCTTCCAACGGCCCGGACATCTGCTTTGTGGGTTGCTCTCTCAGCCCCAATGACCTGAAAAAGGCTATGGCCCGTATCGGCGACCGGGACTGGTCCATCAACGTGATCTCCAAGTCAGGCGGTACCACGGAGCCGGCCATCGCCTTCCGTATCTTCCGGGAACTGCTGGTCAAGCGTTACGGCAAGCAGGCGGACAGCCGCATCTATGCCACCACCGACAGGGCCCGGGGCGCCCTCAAGTCTCTGGCGGACAAAAACGGTTGGGAGAGCTTTGTGATCCCCGACGAGGTGGGTGGCCGCTACTCCGTTCTCACCGCCGTGGGCCTGCTGCCCATCGCCGTGGGCGGCACCGACATCGCCGCCCTCATGTCCGGCGCCGCAGACGCCATGCGCGCTTATGACCGCCGGGATATGGACAACCCGGTGTGGCGCTATGTTGCCGCCCGCAACCTGCTGTACCGTCAGGGCAAGAAGATCGAGGTGTTCTGCAACTATGAGCCCTCCTATACCTCCTTCGGCGAGTGGCTGAAGCAGTTGTTTGCCGAATCGGAGGGCAAGGACGGCGTGGGTATCTTCCCCGCCGGCGCCCAGTTTACCACCGATCTGCACTCCATCGGCCAGTACATTCAGGAGGGCGAACGCCATATGTTCGAGACCGTTCTCTATGTGGACGACACCGGCTGTGACATCGACGTCCCCTACAGCGACGACAACGGCGACAACCTGAACTACCTGGCCGGCAAGCCCCTGAGCTTTGTCCGGGAAATGGCCTTCCAGGGCACTCTGAACGCCCACCATGACGGCGGCGTCCCCGCTATGGTGCTCCGTATGCCCCGCATGGATGCCCATACCCTGGGTGAGCTGTTCTACTTCTTCGAGCTTTCCTGCGGCGTCAGCGGCCATGTATTGGGTATCAACCCATTTAACCAGCCCGGCGTGGAGGCCTACAAGAAGAATATGTTCGCCCTGCTGGGCAGACCCTGACTCGATCAGATGCGCCGCCCCGGACCAGTCCGGGGCGGCGCTTTCTCACAAAAACCACCGTTTTCCCCCTTGTCCCCCGCCCTGCCATGTGGTATACTTTGGACAAATACGCGGGTATGATGAAATTGGTAGACATGCGAGATTTAGGTTCTCGTGGAGCGATCCGTGTGGGTTCGAGTCCCACTACCCGTACCAA
>CAZUWQ010000014.1:0-11950 GCA_964624195.1 uncultured Oscillospiraceae bacterium
TCGTATCTATGAAGCAGCTGCTGGAGGCCGGCGTCCACTTCGGCCACCAGACCCGTCGGTGGAACCCCAAGATGGCCGCTTATATCTACACGGAGCGGAACGGCATCTATATCATCGACCTGCAGAAGACCGTGAAGAAGCTGGAGGAGGCCTACGCCTTCGTCCGCGACCTGTCCGCCAACGGCCAGTCCATACTGTTCGTGGGCACCAAGAAGCAGGCTCAGGACGCCATCAGGGAAGAGGCCACCCGCTGCGGTATGTACTTCGTCAACGCCCGCTGGCTGGGCGGCATGATGACCAACTTCAAGACCATGCGCACCCGTGTGGACCGCCTGAACCAGCTGAAGAAGATGCAGGAGGACGGCACCTTCGATATGCTCCCCAAGAAGGAAGTCATGAAGCTGATGGGTGAGATCCAGAAGCTGGAGAAATACCTGGGCGGCGTGGTGGAGATGAAGAAGCTCCCCGGCGCCCTGTTCGTGGTGGACCCCCGCAAGGAGCGCAACGCCATCAACGAGGCCCGCAAGCTGAATATCCCCATCGTCGCTATCGTGGACACCAACTGCGATCCTGACGAGATCGACTATGTTATCCCCGGCAACGATGACGCTATCCGCGCCATCAAGCTGATCTCCTCCGTGATGGCCAACGCCGTCCAGGAGGGCCGCCAGGGCGTGGACGCCCCCGCCCCCGCCGAGGCCGCCGCCCCTGCCGAGGAACCCGCCGCGGCGCAGTGAGCCGCGCCCTGATCTACAAATACGTTTGGAGGTAACGATAAATGGCTGTCACTGCAAAAGACGTACAGAAGCTGCGTGAGATGACCGGCTGCGGAATGATGGACTGCAAGAAAGCCCTGACCGAGGCCGACGGCGACATTGACAAGGCGATCGAGGTCCTGCGTGAGAAGGGCCTGGCCGCCTCCGCCAAGAAGGCCGGCCGCATCGCCGCCGAGGGCATGGCCTATGCCGGCGTGATAGATGGCGTGGGCGTCGTGGTCGAGGTCAACGCCGAGACCGACTTTGTAGGAAAGAATGAGAAGTTCATCGACTTCGTCAAGGGCGTTGCCGCCACAGTAGCAAAAAACGACCCCGCCGATCTGGACGCGCTCATGGAGTGCAAGTTCAACGGCGGCGATAACACC
The DNA here is from genome assembly GCA_964624195.1 of uncultured Oscillospiraceae bacterium. Taxonomy (GTDB): domain Bacteria; phylum Bacillota; class Clostridia; order Oscillospirales; family Oscillospiraceae; genus Enterenecus. The sequence continues at coordinate 1,142 of CAZUWQ010000014.1, forward strand.
GTGCTGGCCCAGCAGCAGGAGATGGTGCTGGTCATCGGTGAAAACATCAAGATCCGCCGCTTCGCCCGGTTTGAGGGCGGCCTGTCCGTGCCCTATATCCACGCCGGCGGCAAGATCGGCGTGCTGGTCAATCTGGAGGTCTCCGGCGGTATTGACGCCACCGAGATCGGCAAGAACGTGGCCATGCAGATCGCCGCGCTGAATCCCCGCTTCTGGGACAAGTCCCAGGTCACCGAGGACGTGTTGGCCGAGGAGAAGAAGATCATGCTGGTCCAGATGGACAACGATCCCAAGATGGCCTCCAAGCCCGCGCAGGTCAAGGAGAAGATCGTGGAGGGCAAGCTGAACAAGTTTTTCTCCGAGAACTGCCTGCTCCAGCAGGAGTATGTCAAGGACGGCGAGTTCACCGTGGAGAAGTATATGCAGTCCGCCGCCAAGGCCCTGGGCGGCACCGTCACCTTCAAGGACGCCGTTCGCTTTGAAAAGGGCGAGGGCATCGAGAAGCGGCAGGAGAACTTTGCCGAGGAGATCGCCAAGCAGCTGGGCAAGTGACCTTTTCCCTATAACGTCCCAACGGGCCCGTGGCAGCTTGCCATGGGCCCGTTTTGTCGGCCCCTTCCCTGCCTGCGGGCCGAGCATAGGAGGATGATCGGATGAAAACGAAGGAAGAACTGGAGCAGCAGCTGCGGCGCGTCGACCGAAAAAGCTATAAGGCCTATAAGGACCTGGAGGGCGGCGAATACGACTTCGGCGCCTACCGCCTCTGCGTCGACCATGTGCAGGGGGACCCATTCGCCGCTCCTTCCCGAGTCCGGCTGGTCTACCGCAATCGGGGCAATATCCCGGCGGAGCTGTTTGCCGGCGACCACCGGAGGGTGGCGGCGGAGGACGCCCTGCTCCGCCGCTTTCACCAGGCCCTCCGGGCCGGAGAGCAGCGGGGCCGGCGGGGCTCCGGCAAGAGCGGCGTCATCACCGCCTGCCGTCCCGGCCAGGAGATCCTGGAGACCTCCGCCATGCGCCTGACGGAGCAGGCCGTCGAAGCCCGGATCGAGGTGGGCTTTCCCGCCTACGGCCGGACCATCGCCGCCGACGAGCTGCGCGATATTCTCTTTGACGTCCTGCCCCAGGTGGCCGACCGGGCCTTCCGCATGGGTCCCCAGCTCAGGCAGGTCCTGGAAAGCGCCGCAGCCCTGGCAGATGACCAGCTCTTTATCCGTCAGGAGCTGAAACGGCTGGATCTGGCGGCCTTTGTGGCAGACGGCTCCATCCTGCCCCGGGCCAGCGGCGTCTCCCAGCGGAAGATGGAAAACGCGGTGCCCTTTGAAAGCCCGGACAGCCTGGCCGTCACTCTGGAGCTGCCCCACCGCGGCCCCCTGCGCGGCATGGGCATCCGGCGAGGCGTCACCGTCATCGTGGGCGGCGGCTTTCACGGCAAGTCCACCCTGCTCAAGGCGCTGGAGCGGGGCGTATATGAGCACATCGCCGGCGACGGGCGGGAATACGTCATCACCGACCGCACCGCCGTCAAACTCCGGGCGGAGGAGGGCCGCAGCATCCACGGCGTGGACATCTCCATGTTCATCCAGAACCTGCCCACAAAGGCCGACACCGCCAATTTTTTCACCGACAACGCCAGCGGCAGCACCTCTCAGGCCGCCAACACCGCCGAGGCCCTGGCGGCCGGGAGCACCGTTCTGCTCATCGACGAGGACACCTCCGCCACCAACTTCATGGTCCGGGACGACCGCATGGCCCGGCTGGTGTCCGATGACCACGAGCCTATCACCCCCTTCATCCGCAAGATCAGGAGCCTCTACCGGGACATGGGCGTATCCACCGTCTTAGTGGTGGGCAGCTCCGGCGACTACCTCTCCGTGGCGGACACCGTGCTCCAGATGGACTGCTACCGGGCAGTGGACGTGACGGAGAAAGCCGCGGCCCTGGCTCAGGCCCTTACCGAAGAAAAAGTGTCGCCCGCCCGGTGGGTACGCAAATGCCCCGCCCGCGCCCCCATCCAAAAGGCGCGGGTCCACGGCTGGGACACTCTGGACCTGGACCGGACGGACATCGACCTGCGCTATATGGAACAGATCGTCAGCGAGGAACAGACCACCGCGCTGGCCTATCTCATGCAGTATATCCTTGGCAGTCTGGCGGACGGCAGACGGACCGGCGACGAGCTGGCCCGGATAGCCTGCGGGAAGATCGAGCGGGAGGGCCTTCTCTCGGTCATCCCAAGGGGTTACCCCGCGGGTCCCGCCGCCATGGTCCGCCCCCAGGAGGTGCTGTTCTGCCTGCAGCGGTATCGGGGCCTGTAATGGGTCCATACTTTACAGATCATCCGGTCCGATCCGCAGGGGAAAGGTTTCCCCTCTCCCGCGAAAACGGATAAAAACAAGGCGGCTGCCAGCCGCCTTGTTTTTTTGCCCGATCATATTATCCAAAGCCCTTTCACAGCTCTTTTCTGATCTGGTTCAGGGCGTTTTTCTCCAGCCGGGACACCTGGGCCTGGGATATGCCCACCTCGGCGGATACCTCCGTCTGGGTCTTGCCCTGAAAGAAGCGCAGGGCCAGGATGCGGCGCTCCCGCTCCCCCAGCTTGGATATGGCGTCCCCCAGGGCGATGCGCTCCAGCCACGCCTCATCGGTGTTTTTCTTGTCCCGCACCTGGTCCATCACGCAGACGGTGTCCCCGCCGTCGGAGTAGATCGGCTCAAAGAGGGACACCGGATCCACGATCGCGTCCAGGGCCATCACCACATCCTCCCGCCGTATGCCCAAAATTTCCGCCACCTGGTCCACGGTGGGCTCCTTCTGGTGCTCCGCCATATAGCCCTCCTTGGCCTGGAGCACCCGGTAGGCCGTATCCCGCACCGACCGGGACACCCGGATGGCGCTGTTGTCCCGGAGATAGCGGCGGATCTCTCCGATGATCATCGGCACCCCATAGGTGGAAAATTTCACGTCCATATCCACGTTAAAATTATCAATGGCCTTGATGAGGCCGATGCAGCCCACCTGAAACAGGTCGTCCACGTTCTCTCCCCTGCCGGAAAACCGCTGGATCACCGACAGCACCAGCCGCAGGTTTCCCGAGATCAGCTCCTCCCGGGCCGCCATATCCCCCTGCCTGGCCCGGCGCAGCAGCTCCATGCTTTCCTCGCTTTTCAGCACCTTCAGCTTGGCGGTGTTTACCCCGCATATCTCCACCTTGCCCTGCACGCTTTCACCCCATTCGGAAACTGGTAGGTTCAGTATTTCCGATGGGCGTCTTTTCATACGACGGCGTCAGGGCCTTTATTTTAAATCGTCAGACCGCTTTCGATGGACTTTTCCCGTATGGCCTTTGGGCACGCTTTGATAGCTCTGTACAGTAGTTTTCCATTACAGCATACGCAGGATCTCATGTTTCAGCCGGTGGATGATCCGTTTTTCCAGCCGGGAGATATAGGACTGGGAGATGCCCAGCAGGTCGGCCACCTCCTTCTGTGTCCGCTCCGGCCTGCCGTCCAGCCCGAAGCGCATGGTGATAATGGTCCGCTCCCGCTCCGACAGGCGGGAGATGGCGTCGAACAGCAGATCCCGGTCCACGTCGTCCTCCAGCGGCTTCTCGATCATGTCGCTCTCTGTGCCCAGCACATCGGACAGCAGCAGCTCGTTGCCGTCCCAGTCGGTGTTCAGCGGCTCATCCAGCGACACCTCGCCCCGGCGGTTGGCGTTCTTCCGCAGATACATCAATATCTCGTTCTCAATACACCGGGAGGCGTAGGTGGCCAGCTTGATGTTCTTGGCCGGGTTATAGGTCTCCACCGCCTTGATGAGGCCGATGGTGCCGATGGAGATCAGGTCCTCAATGCCCACACCCGTATTTTCGAATCGGCGGGCGATATACACCACCAGCCGGAGGTTGTGCTCGATCAGCCGGGCCCTGGCCGCCTCACGCTCCTCTTCCCGCTCCAACTGCCCCAGCAGGCGTCCCTCTTCCTCCCGGCTCAGCGGCGGCGGCAGGGTGTCGCTGCCGCCGATGTACATCAAAGTCCCGTGAAGCGGCAGCCCCAGCCTCGCCATCAGGCGGCACAGCTTTATGTAGATCGTCCCCCTGAACATATCAGATCCCTCCAATGAGCGCCTGGTAGCCGCCGCCGTCGTCCACCGGCGTGGGCGACAACGCCACCAGCAGCCCGCCCATGGGCCGGTCCCCCGCCGTCACCTCCCGGGCCCGCAGCGCCAGCAGCAGCCCGCAGTCCACGCCCACCGCCCGATAGGGCACCAGCCGCGCCCCGGCCATGCCCGCCTCATGGCACAGACGCACCGACTCGATGGGCCGGTCCGCCCGGACTCCCTCCGGCAAAAATTCCGCCATGCAGCGCCAGTCCGCCACCACCACCGGGCGGTTGGTCACCGGGTCGGTGAGGCTGTGGCCGGAATCCCGCAGGGCGGTCACCGTCACAGCGCCCTGCTCCATGGTGATATTCAGCCGGGTCAGCTCCCGCCTGCCGCAGCGCCCCGTCCGGCGGAAGAACAGCGACAAAATAAAATAGCACAGCATAAACAAAAGCAGCAGCAGCCGCAGGTCCATCTGGCTGTAAAACACCCCGCGCTCCACGGTCAGGCTCCTGCCGCCCAGCAGTTCTACCCCCAGCACCAGCCCCGCCAGCCCAGCCGACGCCGCGAAAAACAACACCGTCACCTTCAGCAGCCGCCGCTCCCCGCCATAAGCGATCAGTACCATCAGCACCCCGGAGGCCGCCTTGCAGGGCCAGTACGACAGCCACAGCATACCCGGAAGGAAAACGAATGCCGCGTACAGCGCCCCCGCCGCTGCCCCCAGGCCGATCCGCCACCGCCGCAGCACCGCCCCGGCCACGCGGCCCGTCCCCAGCAGGAGCAGATAATTTGCCGTCAGATTCAGCAGAAACAGCAGGTCTATGTATACCACGGTCATGGCCGCCACCTCCCCGGCGCCGCTGTCCCGGACGCGGCGGGTCTCCGCGGGCGGACCGCTGCCCGCTCCGCGCCGACTATGGATATTATAGCCGGTCCCGCTATCAAAAAAGGTCAAAGCGAGTCCCGCGGGGAAAAAGAACCGGGGGCGGTCTCCCCTTCCGTCTGGAAGGGGGACCGCCCCCGGTCAATGCTGTTTGGTTCGCGGACTCAACTTATCCTGGGAAGAATAGGCCCCAAGCCAGGAAGCCGAGGCAGGCGACAATGCCGGTAAAGATCAGCACCACCACCAGATAGCCCATGATGTCCTTGGCCTTCAGGCCTGCCACGCCCAGCGCCGGCAGAGCCCAGAAGGGCTGGATCATATTGGTCCACTGATCGCCCCAGGCGATGGCCATGGCCGCGCGGCCGGACTCCACGCCCAGCTCCAAAGCCGCCGGCATAACGATGGGTCCCTGGACCGCCCACTGGCCGCCGCCGGAGGGAACAAAGAAGTTGACCACGCCGGCGGACAGGAAGGTCCACAGCGGGAAGGTGACCGTATTGGAGATGCTGACAAAGAAGTCGGAGATGATCCCGGCCAGGCACACGCCATCGGGGTTTTTCACCGTCATCAGGCCCATAATGCCCGCGTAGAACGGGAACTGGAGCAGGATGCCCGCGGCGCCGCCCGCCGCGTCACCGATGGCGTCCACATAACGGCGCAGATCGCCGTGGGCCAGCAGCCCCAGGAACAGGAAGATCATATTCACGATGTTCAGGTCCAGGCTGAAGCCCTTCTGGATGAAGTAGTAAACGATGTACACAAAGCCCATAACGACCACGATGACCCACAGGATCTTGGAGTGCTCGATCTTCTCCGCGGGGGTGTCCACCGTGTAGGTGCGCTCCTCCTCATCCTTCAGCACCTCGGGGTTCACCGAGATGGTGTGCTCCGCATCGGGATGCATGGCGTAGTTCACCAGCGGCATGAGCAGCAGGATCACCAGGCACATGATGAGGTTCATGGGGTGGAAGATGGTCTGAGATGTGGCGGCCTTGAACACCGTGTCGCCCACCACATACCCGCTTTCAGCGCCCAGCGCCAGAGGAATGGAGCCGGAGAGACCCGCGTGCCAGATCACGAAGCCGGAATAGGCGGCGGCGATCAGCAGCGGATAGTCCACATCCCGCACGCGGCGGGCGACCTCCTTCGCCAACAGGGCGCCCACGATCAGGCCGAAGCCCCAGTTCAGCCAGCAGCACAGGGTGGACACGAAGGTGACCACCAGGATGGCGCTGCGCTTGGAGTTCGCCAGAGACGCCACCGCCCGCAGGATCTTCTTACAGATCTTCGCGGAGGCCAGCGCGGAGCCCAGCACCAGCACCAACGCCATCTGCATGGAGAACGACAGCAGATTCCAGAAGCCCAGCTTTGTGTCGCCCTGGCCGCCCCATGCCCAGATCATTTCGATGGGGTTCATCTGCGTACCGATCATTGCCGCGATAAAGACCACGATCGTCAGAATGATGGCGAACAGGAACGGGTCCGGCAGCCAACGATTCATCACGCGCACACAGCCATTTGTGAATTTTTTGAACATACACCAACTTCTCCTTTCTCAAAAATTGTGCAGCTATCACAAAGACATAGCCCTACATCGCCATTATACTCAAGTTTTTTACGTTGTCAATAGAAAAATGAACAATTTATTAACGCTTTTTCCTGTCTGTCGGTTTTCTTCCTTGCGTCCTCTCCCTATGTCTGCTATACTATTGACAAGGTGATAAAGCAGATCGGACCGGAAGGAGTGAAGCGTCCATGTCAGACCACGCCCTTGCCCCGCGGAAAAACAGTCTCCTGCTGCCCCTGGCTGCCCTGTTTGGGCTTGTCCTGATCCTGTTTGGCTTTTTTCAGGCGTCTCCCTCCACCATTCTCAGCGGGCTGTGGAACATCGCCACTCACGAGGATGTGCTCATCACCGACTATGTGGCCACCGTGGGTTTGGGCCCGGCCTTCGTCAACTCCGGGCTGGTCACCCTGATCGCCGTGCTGTTTCTCCGCCTGTCGGACATCCCGCCCAACGGATATATGCTGGCTGTCATCGGACTCATGTCCGGGTTCTCCCTGTTCGGAAAAAACATCGCCAACATCTGGCCCATTATCCTGGGCACCGCCCTCTATGCCCTGCTGAAACGGGAGCGCTTCTCCCATTATATCAACGTGGCCATGCTGGCCACCTCCCTCTCCCCCATGGTCAGCTTTATGGGCTGCGAGCTGCACCCGCTGGTCGGCGTGGTTACAGGCGTCACCATCGGGTTTTTTATGCCGCCGGTGGCGGAATACACCTTCCGCATCCAGAACGGCATGAACCTGTACAGCTTGGGCTTTGCCTGCGGCCTCGTGGCCATGATGCTGGTGCCCGCCTTCAAGGCCTTTGGGCTCGCTCCGGAGTCCGCCGATCACTGGTCCACCGGCAACAACCGTATCCTGGGCCTGGCGCTGACTGCTTTTTGCCTCGTCCTGATCGTCGCCGGGCTGTCCTGCGGGCCCCGCAAGGCCCTCAGCGCCTATTGGAAACTGCTGCATACCTCCGGCCGCGCGCCCAGCGACTTCCTGCTGGCCCTGGGCGCCCCCCCTGTGCTGATCAACATGGGCGTCAACGGGCTCATCGCCACCGGATATATCGTGCTCACCGGCGGCGACCTCAACGGCGCCACCGTGGGCGCCATTTTTACCATCATCGGCTTTTCGGGATACGGCAAGCATGCCTTCAACATCGTACCAATTATGGCGGGGGTGCTGCTGGGCAGTCTGCTGAACCATGTCCCCTTCAACAGCAGCGCCCTCCAACTGGCCGCCCTGTTCGGCACCACTCTGGCCCCCTTCGCCGGCTACTTCGGCTGGCCCTTCGGCATTTTGGCCGGGCTGATCCACTCCTCGGTGGTGCTTCAGGCCGGACTGCCCCTGGAGGGGATGAACCTCTACAACAACGGCTTCTCCGGCGGTCTGATCTCCCTCGTCCTCTACCCCGTCCTCACCTCCCTGTTCCCCCGCCTCCGGCGGCGCGGCCTGCAGGACGAGGCGCTGTTCGGTCCCATAAAAAACGAGGCCGACCGGAAACGCGCCGAGCCGGAGGACCGCCGGAGCGGCGAGCCCTGACCGGACCCCGCGGCACTGTATAAAGGCCCTGCTTTTCGGCAAACAGAAAGAGATCCCATCAGAACGCGGCTTCCGGCAGGACCGGAAGCGGAGCGTTGACAGGGATCTCTGATCTGGCTTTCTATGATAAAGCGGCTTTAAAAAAAGCCGCCGCGAACGATACGAAGTTCGCGGCGGCCTGGCGCAGCGGGTGGGATTCGAACCCACGGTACCATTGCTGGTACACCTGATTTCGAGTCAGGGCCGTTATAACCACTTCGATACCGCTGCATATTGGGGGAAGCGCCGTTGAGCGGCGCTTCCCTTTTTGTGGCCTCACGGGAGACCGCTTATTAAAGTACCCCATTTTCCCGCGCTTGTCAACCATTTTCCGTAAAACGGGACCGCTATCGGATCACCCGTTTGGTCTCCCAGCGACCGCTGAAATACCGAAGGAGATAGACCACCGTGCGGCAGAACCAGTCGGAGAACCAGGCGATCCAAACGCCGATCAGACCCACGCCGAACCCCCGGCACAGCAGCAGGCAGCCGCCCACCCGGAAGATCCACATGGACAGGGCCGACACGGTGGCGGAAAAGCGCACATCACCGGCGGCCCGCATCCCGTTGGGCAGCGTGAAGGCAGGCACCCAGAGCAGCGCCTTTACAATGCTGATAATGACCAGCAGCCGGAAGGTCAGCGCGGCGCTCTCCGGCGTCATGCGGGACACGCGGGTGATCATCGGCGTCAGGCCCACTACAATGGCGCCCATGACCGCAATAGTGATCTCCGAGATAAGATAGAACTGCCGGGTATAACGCCTGGCCTCGTCCACCCGGTCGGCGCCCATACACTGCCCCGCCACCGTCAGCAGGCCGATGCCGATGGCCTGGCTGGGCATACACTCCACCAGCTCCAAGGTGCAGGTCATAGCCTGGGCCGCCATAGCCGCTGTCCCAAGCGTGGACACGGTGGACTGCACCACCAGCTTGCCCAGCTGGAACATGGAGTTTTCCACCCCCGTGGGCACGCCTACCCGCAGCACCATGCGGATGACCGCCCCGTCCGGCCGTATTTTCCGGTAGTCCCGGATGGACACGGGAAGTCCGGGGCTGCGCAGCAGGACCAACAGCACCACCGCGCTGACCACGCGGGAGGCCAGCGTTGCCAGCGCCGCCCCCACCACGCCCAGGCCGAACCCGAAGATCAGCACGGCGTTGCCGGCGATGTTGATGGTGTTGGCCACCGCCGCCACCACCATGGGCGGCGTGGAGTGCCCGCCGGAGCGGAACACGGCGGAGGCGGTCTGCTGGGCCGCCAGGAAGGGATAGGATATGGCGGTGATCAGGAAGTAGTCCACCGCCTGGTCCAGCACCGCCTGCTCCGCGCTGCCGAAGATCAGCTTCAGCAGCGGACGGCGCAGTACAAGGCAAAACACCATGACGCCAAGGGCCAATGTCACGCTCACCAGCATGACCTGCCGGGCCGCGCTGTTGGCCCGGTCCGCCTCTCCCCGGCCCAGGTACTGGGCGCACACGATGACGCCGCCGGCGGCCAGCGCCGCGAACAGGTTCAGCACCAGAGTATTGATGGAGTCCACCAGCGACACCGCCGAGATGGCGGTCTCCCCCACGCTGGTGACCATCACGGTATCCGCGATGCCCATCAGACCGGACAGTATCTGCTCCAGCATCAGGGGAATGAGAAGAGAAATGATTTGACGACGTGTAAACATGGGATAAAAGACACCTCTTGCTCATATTATACGCCGGTCTGCCCCGAAACCGCAAGTACCCAACCGGCGCTGTTTTCCCTATTTCCAAGCTTCTCTTGATATTTCGTACATTATTGCATAAACCGCCGGAAACGCTCCTTTCTCTTTTTGTGCACCTTGACTTTCCCTCTGTATTGCAGTATAATTTACACAGTATGTTCCAACCAAATATACTCCGCTGTTTTCAAAATCTGGCGGAAGCTTGGAGGCTGCCATGAGAAAGCATTCAGACCAACTCAGTGAGGCAATTGAAAAATTCAATGCCGGCAACAGCTGTGACGCCTACCGCTTTATGGGCTGCCACCCGCAGCGGCGGAACGGTCAGGATGGTTATGTGTTCCGCGTCTGGGCGCCCCACGCGAAAAGCGTCCGGGTACTGGGCCGCTTCAACGACTGGGACCGCTCCGCCCCGGTCATGGACAGGCTCACCCCCGGAATCTGGGAGGGGTTCGTGCCCAACGCCCAGCTCTACGATGAATATAAATACTACATCGAGCGGCCCGACGGCAGCTTCGTCTTCAAGGGCGACCCCTATGCTTTCCACGCCTGTACCCGCCCGGAGACCGCCAGCAAGGTCTACGACCTGGACGGGTTCCAGTGGACGGACGCGAACTACCGCCGCACCCGGGCCCGCAGGCAGCAGGTGAAGTCCCCCATCAATATCTATGAGCTGCACCTGGGCTCCTGGCGGCGCCATGAGGACGGCAGCTTCCTCACCTATGAGGAGTGCGCCAATGAGCTGGTCCGCTATGTGAAGGATATGGGGTACACCCATATCGAGCTGCTGCCCGTCAGCGAATATCCCTACGACCCCTCCTGGGGCTATCAGGTCACCGGGTATTACGCCCCCACCTCCCGGTACGGCACCCCAAAGGACTTTATGAAGTTTGTGGACGTCTGCCACAGCGCCGGCGTCGGCGTCATCCTGGACTGGGTGGGCGCCCACTTTCCCAAAGACGAGCAGGGCCT
>CAZUWQ010000015.1:0-11903 GCA_964624195.1 uncultured Oscillospiraceae bacterium
ATATAGGTGGACTCCACCATGGGCTTGATGCGGCGCACCGCCTCATATCCGGCGGTCACATCCACGCCGGCGGCCTTATAGCTGTCTGAAAAGCTCTTTTCTGCCATGGTCAGCCTCCTTGATCTTCTGCGCGTTCGGAGAACTTGCTCTCAAATTTGCTCTTGGCCCGGACCTTGGGCGGCTCCACGGGATAGTTCCCCGTGAAGCAGGCGTCGCACAGGCCGCGGCAGCCCTCGCCGGGCAGCTTGGGCAGATCCTCCACGGCCAGGTAGCCCAGGGAGTCCACCCCGATGATCCGGGCGATCTCTTCCACGGAATGCTTGTAGGCGATGAGGTTCTCGCTGGAGTCGATGTCGGTCCCAAAATAGCAGGGATAGCGGAAGGGGGGCGCGGAGAGGCGCATATGGACCTCCTTGGCCCCGGCCTCCCGCAGGAGCTTGACGATCTTCAGGCTGGTGGTGCCCCGGACGATGGAGTCGTCCACCAGGACCACCCGCTTGCCTTTCACCGTGGATGCGATGGGATTGAGCTTGATGCGCACGTCGTTCTCCCGCTGCTTCTGGTTGGGGGCGATGAAGGTCCGGCCGATGTATTTGTTCTTCAGAAAACCGATGCCGTAGGGGATGCCGCTCTGCTGGGCAAAGCCCAGGGCGGCGTCCAGCCCCGAATCCGGCACGCCGACGACCACGTCGGCCTGGGCCGGATGGGAGAGGGCCAGCAGCGCCCCCGCCCGCTGGCGGGCGAGGTGGACCGAGGCGCCGTCGATGACGGAGTCGGGCCGGGCAAAGTAGATATACTCGAACACGCAGAAGGAGGGCCTGACCTTCCCACAGTGGGTCCGGATAGACTCCACCTGGCCGTCGTCGGAGACGACCACCACCTCGCCGGGATCAATGTCCCGGACGTAGGCGGCGCCCACCGCGTCCAAAGCGCAGCTCTCGCTGGAGAAGATCACGCTTTTGCCGATCCGCCCCATGCACAGCGGCCGGAAGCCGTTGGGGTCCCGGGCGGCGATGAGCTTTCTGGGAGACATGACCACCAGGGAATAGGCCCCGTGCAGCTTCTCCATGGCCGAGACCACCGCGGCCTGGATGGAGGGCGTGGTGAGCCGCTCCCGGGTGATGGTGTAGGCGATGACCTCAGTGTCGCTGGTGGAGTGGAAGATGGCGCCCTCCAGCTCATAGGCCCGGCGCAGGTCGGCGGCGTTGGTGAGGTTGCCGTTGTGGGCCAGGGCCATGGAGCCCTTGATGTGCCGGACCACCAGGGGCTGGGCGTTGGAGGCCGTGCAGGTGCCCGTGGTGGCGTAGCGGCAGTGCCCCACCGTCATCCTGCCCCTGGGCAGATGCGCCAGCACGTCCTTGGTGAACACCTCGCTGACCAGGCCCACGTTTTTGTAGAGCTGGATGACGCCGTCGTTGTTCACCGCGATGCCGCAGCTCTCCTGCCCCCGGTGCTGAAGGGCGTACAGGCCGTAGTAGCTGTCCGAGATGACGTCCTCGATCTCTCCGGCGTTGTAGATGCCCAGCACGCCGCACTCCTCGTGAAGCTTGTCCCAGACGTCTCCCATCACTTGTCCCCCATCAGACGGCGCATCACTTCCTCATATGCCTCCTCGGTTCCGCCCATGTCCCGGCGGAACCGGTCCTTGTCCAGCTTCTCGTGGGTCTTCTCGTCCCAGAGACGGCAGGTGTCCGGGCTGATCTCGTCGGCCAGGACAAGGGTCCCGTCGGCGGTCTTACCGAACTCCAGCTTGAAGTCCACGAGGTCGATGCCGATCTCCTTCATGTAAGACTTGAGCAGGTCGTTGATTTGGAACGCGTACTTTTTGACCAGGCTGATCTCCTCTTTGGTGGCCAGCTTCAGGGCCAGGGCGTGGTACTCATTGAGCAGGGGGTCATGGAGGTCGTCGTTTTTGTAGGAGAACTCAATGGTGGGCTCGTCGAATACGATGCCCTCCTCCACTCCGTAGCGGGAGGCAAAGTGGCCCGCCGAGATGTTGCGGATGATGACCTCCAGGGGGAGGATGGTCACCTTTTTCACCACGGTCTCCCGGTCGTTCAGCTCCTCCACAAAGTGGGTGGGGATGCCCGCCTGCTCCAGCCGGCGCATCAGGTTGTTGGTCATGCGGTTGTTGATGGCGCCCTTGCCGGCGATGGTGCCTTTTTTCAGGCCGTCCAGGGCTGTGGCGTCGTCCTTGTAGGAGACGATGACGGTATTGGGGTCGTCGGTGGCAAACACCTTTTTGGCCTTGCCCTCATAAAGCTGCTCCATCTTTTTCATGTTGATCGTTCCCCTTCTCCTGGGCGGGGGCGGCCCGCCCGTTTGATATATTGTGGTGGGACAGGCGGCAGGCTCAGGACAGCCCGGCCCGCAGCCCGGCCTCCTTTTCACTGATCTGCCGGGCCATATCGGCCCGGGCCCGGTCCAGCTTTTCCGCCAGGGCGTCGTCGGACACGGCCAGGATCTGAGCGGCCAGCACGGCGGCGTTTTTCGCGCCGTTGAGGGCCACGGTGGCCACAGGGATGCCGCTGGGCATCTGGACGGTGGACAGCAGGGCGTCCAGCCCATCGCAGGCGCCCCCTTTGAGAGGAATGCCGATGACCGGCAGGGTGGAGTTCGCGGCGAAGGCGCCCGCCAGATGGGCGGCCATACCGGCGGCACAGATCAGCACGCCGAAGCCGTTGGCTCTGGCGTTCGCGGCGAATTCGGCGGCCTGGGCGGGGGTGCGGTGGGCGCTCATGATGTGGACCTCACAGGGGATGCCGAGCTCCCTGAGCTGGTCCACGGCGCCCTTGACCACCGGCCAGTCGGAATCGGAGCCCATGATGACGGCGACTTTTTTCATAGCTTCCTCCTTGACGGAAAAATGAAGCAGGCCGGCTGCGGGAGGGCAGTCGGCCTGCTGTATTGGCGTTATATGGGCGCAGAAGGTCCCTGCGGAACACGGCGGGACCGATCGTGCTTGGCAGGACGATGCATGAAAAGCACCCCTTTGATCCAGTCTGTTGGAACAAAACCATTCTAACCAAAACAGCTTGTCAAATCAAGACGGAGAGAGCAATTTCGTAGGCTTTCACAATCCATGGGCCGCGGGAGGGGGGGTCCATGGCTAAAATGATGTGTTTGCCCCCGCGCCGCTCAGAATAACCCGGTGGACTCCAGGATACGGGAGACCTCAACGGCCCGCTCCGCCCAGGCGGCCCGCCGGGCATACTCCCGGCGGCGGTCGCAGATGGGACCGGGCTCCTCCTCCAGCGCCCTCCGGCAGCGGCGGAGGAAGGCGGAGGAGTCATAGGCTGTATAGACCACGTCGGGGAACGGCTCCACCTGCTCCGGGCGGGTCATCATCACAATGGGCTTGCCGGTGGCCAGGTACTCGTAGATCCGGGCGGGGACGACGTCGCACCCCCGCTGGTCGGCGTACTCCAGATCAAAGAGGACGGAGCAGACGGACAGGCAGTCGGGCACCTCCACGGCGTTCACCGGCCCGGTGAGCGCCAGGTTGGGATACTGCTCCAGGCGGTGGGCAAGGTCCTGAGGGACCCGGCCCATCAGGAGAAAGGTCCAGTCGGGCCGGGCTTGGGCGGCGGACAGCAGGGGCGCCAGGTCCAACCGGCGGCTCAGGTCGCCCACCCGCCCCAGCACGGTCCGGCCGGCCAGGGCCGCCAGCTCCGGCGGCGGGGTGAGATCGTCCCGGAAGAACATATTGGGGTTGACGCCGTTGGGCAGCAGGGCGATGTTGTCATTGCAGGGGGAGAGCCGCTTCACCAGGCCGGGAGAGGCGGCGAAGATCACATCCGCTTGGCCGGCCAGGTCGCTCTCCTGGTCCAGATATTTGTCGCCCCACTCCCGGTGGCAGTCATAGACTACGCCCCGGTAGGCGACGCGGTCGAGAAACTCCGCCTGGTCCGGCGCGGTGCACCACAGCACCGGCTCCCGCATATGGTGCTGATCCATCACCGACTGCACAAAGTCGGCGGCCCGGTCCAGACTGCGCCGCCGGAGGGCGGGGGTATCAAGGCCGGGCAGGATGGGAGTGGGCAGAGTGTAGACGGTGATATGGGGCCGCATCCGCCGCCCCTGCTCCGGCATCGGCCGGCCCTTGGGCGGCGGGGGCTCAAAAAAGAGCACCTGCACGTCGTTCAGCCGGGCCAGGAGCTGCTGGGTGCGGTTGGGACGGGCCTGCCAGGGGGTGTGGGACAGACATAGGATCTGTTTCATGGGTCCACCTCAAGAAGCTGTTTCGCATAGCTGAGATTGTTCCGCTCCAGCTCCAGCAGCCGGTGGGCTTTTTCGCTGAGCAGAGCGCGGTCGCTCCGTCGGGCGGCGGCGGCGTCCAGCTGGGCCTTCAGTCCGGCGATGGTCAGCTGGTCGAGCGGGGTGTAGAGGTCCTGGCCCGCCGCGTCCAGAAAGGAGCTGACCTTGGGGTCGTACACGGCGCCCACCAGGGGGACGCCGTGGCCGGCGGCAAAGACCAGGGCGTGCAGCCGCATGGACAGCACCACGTCCATCCGGGAGAACAGGGCGATGGCGTGCTCCGGGCTGGCGCAGGCGGGCAGCATGGCATAGGGCGCGCGGCGGAGCAGGGCGGCCACCTGGCGGGCGGCGGCGGCGTCCAGCTTGGCCTCGATGGGGATAAAGACAGGGATCAGCCCATAGGTCTCATAGGCGTAGTCCGCGGCGGCGGCAAAGACAGGGGCCTTGTCGTCAAAGCCGGGCCAGGGGCGGACGGTGACGCCCAGGTACCGCTGGCCCTCAGCCGGGCGCAGCCCCGCGTTTTCCAGCAGACCGTCCGCCACGGCGGCGGGGGCGGCGGGCAGGATGACAGTGGGGTCGGCGGACAGGGCGATGATGGGCCGATATACTCCCATGTCGTTCAGCTCGTCGATAGAGGAGCGGTCCCGCAGGGTGATGACGTCCACATTTCGGTTGATGATGGCGGCGGTGCGGCGGCGGTTGCTCTGGTGCCGGACGGGGCCGATGCCGCAGCCGTACATCATGACCTTGCAGCCCATCCGCCGGGCGGCGGACAGGGTAGACAGGTAGAACCAGAGGGAGCGGTGGCTGGTGACGTCCTGCACCAGAGAGCCGCCGCCGTTGACATACAGCCTGCTCCGGGCCATTTTCAGGCAGAAGGCGGGAAAGTTGAAGGTGTACACCGCCCCCACCCGGTAGGTGCGCCGGGTCAGCCTGGGCTTGCGGGTCATCACCCACAGGGGCATATCCGGGTCCAGGGAGCGCAGCTCGGTGAGGATGGCCTTCAAAATGGCCTCATCGCCGGCATTGCCCCGGCCGTAGGCGCCGCACAGCACCACGCCGTCCCGCTTACCCTGGGGGCGGGCGTGGCGGCGGAGAATGGTCTCGTAGATGTCCAGCTGTCGGCGGATGGTGCTGTCCAGGGAAAACTCCGCTTTGGCCTTGTCCAGCAGGCGTCCGCCCAGGCGGCGGCGCAGGTCGGCGTCCGCCGCCAGCGCGGCCAGGTGCCGGGCCAGGGCCTGATGGTCGCCGGGAGAGAACAGCAGGCCGGTGACGCCGTGTTCGATGAGGTAGGGCACGCCGCCCACCTGGGTGGCCACGGTAGGCAGGGCGTATCGGGCGCCCTCGGTGAGAGCGTAGGGGAAGGTCTCGGACAGGGAGGTGAGGGCGTTCACGTCCAGGGCGTTATAAAAGCTGTCCGTGTCGGTGAGCCAGCCGGCAAAGCAAACCTGTTCGGTGACGCCCAGCTGGTCCGTCAGCTGTTTCAGGCCGGCCTCCTCCGGTCCGTCGCCGGCGATGATGAGCCGCAGCCGGGGCTGCTCCCGCCGGGCGGCGGCAAAGCCCCGGATCAGGGTGCCGATGTCCTTTACCGGGTTCAGGCGGGCGGCGATGCCCACGATGACCGCGTCCTCCGGCCAGTCCAGCCCCAGGGAGGACAGAAAGGCGGGACGGTCCAGGGCGGGGGCGGGGGTGTCGAAGCGCAGGCCGTTGTAGATAGAGAACATCTGCTGGGGGTCATAGCCCCGGCTGATGAGCAGGTCCACCATGGCGTCGGACACGCCGATGTGGTAGCGGATCCTCCGCAGGGCCCAGGCGTTGATGGTGCCGAAGATGAGCCGGGACAGGGGGCGGCCCATATAGTCCAGCCGGGGGTCGCTGTGGACGGTGGTGACCACCGGCAGACCGGTGGACTTGCGGAGCAGAGCGCCCATCATGTTGCCTCTGGCGCCGTGGCAGTGGATGATGTCATAGCCGCCCTTGAGGATCTTATCTTTCAGGATCCTGGCGGTGGCCAGCGGATTGCGCCCGCCCAGTATCTCCACATGGATGCCCAGCTCCCGGGCCTCCTGGACAAAGGGCCCGTCGGTAAAGCAGATCATATCCGCCTGAATATGCCGGGAGAGGCCGCGGAGTAGGGAGTGGACATGGGTCTTGGCGCCGCCGGTGTCCCCGCCGCTGATCAGATGGATCACTTTCATAGCCGTTCCTCCCGAAAGGACTTGTCATCGGCGGACAAATCCGTTAAAATCGATGGTGTCAACAGCATTATACATAAATCCCCCTGTGGGGTCAAGGAGGGAATGCCCATGCCGACGCCGATCCAAATGGTGGATGAGGCCGCGCTGTGGTGGATCGCGGAGCATCTGCGCACGCCGTGGCTCACCGCCATCCTGTCATTCTATACCCAGTTGGGCAATTCAGGGCTGCTGTTCATCGCGGCGGCGGTGCTGATGCTGCTGTTCAAGGCCACCCGAAAGGGGGGCGCGGCGGCGCTCACCGGGATGCTGTTTGGCTTTCTGGTCACTAATGTGACGCTGAAGCATCTGGTGGCCCGGGCGCGGCCCTGGGTGGTGATGGAGGGCTTTACCGCTCTGGTAGCGGAGCGGGACCCAAATTCCTTTCCCTCGGGACACAGCTGCTCCGCCTTTGCCTTCGCGGTGGCGCTGGCGCTGATCCTGCCTCAGAAATGGGCAAAGGCCGCGGCACTGATCGCCGCGGCCGTGATGGCGCTGTCCAGATTGTACGTGGGCGTCCACTTTCCCAGCGATGTGCTGGTGGGGACGCTGGTGGGCATCGTATGCGGCGCCCTTGGGGCGTGGGTGGTGAATAAGATCACTGCACGGTATCAAGCCCGGAAAGCCGCAGGATGACCGCCTGGGCCAGCAGCAGACCCGCCGCGGCGGGCACCCACATACCGCTGGCCGGCACGGAGCGGCGTCCGGGCGGCGGCGCCTCCCCGCCGTCCTCGGCGCGGTGGGGAAGCTCAGGGGAGAACACCACCGGATGGTGGACGATCCCCCTGGCCCGCAGCTCCTTTCGCACCACCCGGGCCAGTGGGCAGCCCTCGGTTTTGGAGATGTCGCAGAGGCGGAGCCGCTGGGCGTCCAGCTTGTTGCCGGTGCCCAGGGCGGAGATGATGGGGACGCCCCGCCGGTGGGCGGTCTCGATCAGGTCCAGCTTGCAGCTGACCAGGTCGATGGCGTCCACGATATAGTCATAGGAGGGGGCGAAGAACCGCTCCCGGCAGTCTGCCTCATACCGTTCGGCCACGGGGTGGAGCAGACAGCCGGGGGCGATGTCCCGCAGGCGGAGGGCAAGAGCCTCCGCCTTTTTCATGCCGACGGTGGAGTGGAGGGCGGCGGCCTGGCGGTTGAGGTTGGTCACAGACACCTCGTCCTGGTCGACGAGAGTCAGCTCACCTACGCCGGAGCGGCACAGCGCCTCGGCGCACCAGCCGCCTACGCCGCCCAGACCGAAGACCGCCACATGGCTGCGGGCCAGCCGGTCCACGGCCTTCTGACCCAGCAGCATTTGGGTGCGCAGAAATTGTTCATCCATCGGGGTGCGCCTCCTGGTGTGTGGCGGGCCGCTCGCGGCGGCGGACCGCCCAGAGTGCCGCGGCCAACAGGGCGGCGGCGGTAAGGAGCAGAGCGGGGCGCAGACCGGGAGCGGTGTAGCGGAAGACCACGGTGTGCTCACCGGGGGCCGGCTCCACTGCCAGGAACGCGCCGTAGAACCGGCTTTGCTCCGCTTTTTCGCCGTCCACCAGAACGGTCCAGCCCGGCTCGGCGGGGATGGTGGTGATCAGGGCCTGTCCCTCGGCCACCGTGACCTGGGCTGTGGCGGCAGCGCCGTCCACCCGGACCTCCGCGCCGGTGAGGGGGGCCAGAGCCTGGGCCAGCCGGTCCAGGTCACAGGTGCGGAACTTGTCCGTCCAGTCCTGGGGCTGGGTATAGCGGATGACGGCGGTGAGCGTCTCACCGGCGGCGGGGGCGCCCAGGCAGTGGATCCGCGATTCCTCACTGGCGGTGAGCCAGGTGCGGGTCTGTCCGTCCACCGTCAGGTCTGTGAGGCCGGCGGCGGTGAGATCGGCGTAGATGGGCAGCCCGCTGCCCTGAAAGGTAAGGGTGACGGCGGAGCCGTCATCCGCGATCTCCGGGATGATAGGGGCGAATATGTCCTGTGCGCTGCCGGTGAGGGCGGCGAGCAGGGCGTTTTGGTTTTCAAAGTGGCTGCCGTCCGCCTGAACGTCCAGGGCGGCGGCGTCGGCGGCAAAGATCAGGGGCAGGACGGTGGGGTTTTCCCACAGGGTGAGCCCGTCCGCCTCCGCCGCCGGGGTATAGCCGGGGAGGACGCCGCCGCTGATGACATAGCGGATGCCCAGCAGGGCGTCGGTGGCGGGGGTGGAGCCGTAGTAGGCGGACCACATCCAGGACTGGGCGAAGCCCAGGGATTTGAGGGCGGCGTTCACATCCTTGTTATAGAGACTGCTGTAGTGGGTGACGCCGGGATAGCCGAAGGTGAGCGGGCTGTTGAAGCCGCGGTCCTCGGTGGCGCCCACCCGGTAGAAGCCGTCCTGGTCCGTCTGCTCCAGAAGGGCGGCGTTGGCGGCGTAATACTGTTGATAGGCGGCATAGGACTGGTAGTGGAACTGGCTGTCGATCCCCGTCAGGGTGGCGTGGGTATTGTACCCCAGCTCAGCGCACAGCAGGACGGTCAGCGCCGCCGCGCCGATCCGGGAGAGGGCGGGCCGCCGCCGCTCCAGGGCGGAGAGGCCCCCGGACAGCACCCGGTTGGCTGTGAACACCAGGAAGAAGGACAGCAGGAAGGAGTATCGATAGGGGAACCAGTTGGGGTATTTGAACAGGTGCCACACCTTGTCCAGCGGAGCCAGCCACAGGGACAGCAGCAGGACGGCCAGCAGTCCCGCCGAGGCCAGCCGCTCCCGCCGGGGGAACCGGCGGAGAAACAGGTAGACCGCGAAGAGCGCCGGAGTCAGCACGCCGCAGAAGACGAAGGGCAGGGCGGTGTAGGTGAGGGAGCCGTACCGTCCGGGCAAAAATTGCAGAAGGAACTCCGGCCCGAAGTTGAACAGGCCGCTGTAATCCGCCACCGCGTCGGACAGCTTGCCGTTGAACATGGCCAGGAAGGAGGGCAGCCACAGCCATGCCGTGGCGCACAGCGCCCAGGCCGCCGCGGAAAGAAAGCGGCCCAGCCGCCGGAGCAGGGCGGCCCGTCCAAGCCTCAGGCAGACGGCCCGATAAGCGAACCACAGCAGACAGAAGCCGCCGACCATATAGGAGATATACCAGTTGGACACGAAGCTCACCGCCAGGGCGGCGGCCAGGGGGCCGGGCCCCCGCCCGGCCAGTACCCGCTCCAGCCCCAGCAGGATCAGCGGCAGCCAGATCAGCCCGTCCAGCCACATGACGCACAGGGAGTAGGCAGCCGTCCAGCCGCACAGGGAGTAGGCCAGAGCGCCCAGCAGAGCGGCGCCGTCCGCCCGCTTGAAGAACCGGGCGGAGAACAGAGCGTAGGTCAGCCCGGCCAGGCCCACCTTCAATACGGTCAGGAACATGAGGGCCACCGGCATGGCCTCGTTGGGGACCAGCAGGGTCAGCGCGGACAGGGGGCTGGACACATAGTAGCTGAACACCCCGATGTAGGAGGTGCCCAGGGCCTTGGACCAGGAGAAGTACAGGTCGCCCTGCTTCAGGGCGCAGAAGAACTCCACATACTGGTCCGCCATATCCGAGGCCAGGATGGTCTTGTCCCCGAAGGGGGCCATGCCCATACCGGCGTATACCGCCAGCAGCAGGGCCGCGGGCAGCAGGAAGGCCGACAGATACAGCGCGGCGTTACGCCTCTTGCTTGTCGTCATGCCCGATGCCTCCGCCGGTTTCCCGCAGGATGTAGATGGGGCGGTCCTTGACCTCCAGATAGACCTTGGAGATATACTGCCCCAAAATGCCGATGCAAAAGAGCTGGATGCCCGTGACCAGCAGAATGATACACACCAGGGAGGGCCAGCCGTAGGCGCTGCCGCCCCAGATCAGCTGCCGGACAATGACAAAAATGATAGCGACAAAGGAGATGCCGCAGAACAGCAGCCCCAGGATGGAGGCGATAGCCAGAGGGGCGGTGGAAAAGGCGATGATGCCGTCCAGGGCATAGAGGCACAGCTTGAAGAAGGACCACTTGGTGCGCCCGTTGGCGCGGGGCGCGTTGTCTGTTTCGATCCAGCAGGTGCGGTAGCCGACCCAGGAGAAGATGCCCTTGGAGAAGCGGTTATACTCGGTAACGCGGAGAATGGAGTCCACCATCTGCCGGGTCATGAGCCGGAAATCGCGGGCGCCGTCCGGGATGTCCGTCTTGCTCAGCTTGTTGATCAGCCGGTAGAACATCCTGGCGAAAAAGGAGCGGATGGGCGGCTCTCCCTTCCGGCTCACCCGGCGGACGGCCACGCAGTCGCAGTCCCCGGCGGAGAGACGCTCCAGCATTTCAGGCAGCAGCTCCGGCGGGTCCTGGAGATCGGCGTCCATGATGGTGACCAGGTCGCCGCCGGCGTGCCTGAGGCCGGCGTACATGGCGGCCTCCTTGCCGAAGTTCCGGGAGAAGGACAGATAGCCCACAGCCGGGTCTTTTTCAGCCAGCTCCCGGAGCAGGAGGATGGTCCGGTCCCTGGAGCCGTCGTCCACAAAGATATACTCCGGCTCCACGTCCGGCAGGGCGCCCACCACGGCGGAGACCGCGTCATAGAAGGGTCGAACGGTGTCCTCTTCGTTGTAGCAGGGGACGATGATGGACAGCTTCATAGGCTACCTCCTTGTTGGGGCAGGGTCACAGCTTCGCCCCGCCGAATTCCAGCAGGGTGAGCTGCCTGTTGCGCTCGGCGGTCCAGCCGATGGACCACTGAGAGGCGAACAGCAGCAGTTGCTCCTGATGATAGTCCTCCACCAGCATGGCGTCGTTGGGCAGGGTCAGGTCCTCCGCCTTCAAGGGCTCGTCCCCGTCGCGCTCGATCCAGCGGAGGAACTGATAGGGCAGGTCCTCCACATGAAGGTCCACGCCGTACTCGTTTTTCAGCCGGTATTCCAGTACGTCGAACTGCAGCGTGCCTACCACGCCCACAATGACCTCCTCCATGCCGGAGTAGGGCGTTTTGAAGATCTGGATGGCGCCCTCCTGGGCGATCTGCTCCATGCCCTTCAAAAACTGCTTCCGCTTCATGGTGTCCAGGGGCCGCACCCGGCGGAAGTGCTCGGGGGCGAAGGTGGGGATGGGGTCAAAGCGGAACTTCCGGCCGGGGGCGCACAGGGTGTCTCCGATGGAGAAGATGCCGGGGTCGAACACGCCGATGATGTCGCCGGCATAGGCCTCCTCGATGATCTCCCGCTCGGCGGCCATGAGCTGCTGGGGGCGGGACAGCTTCAGCTTCCTGCCGCTCTGGACGTGATAGACCTCCTGATCGGCGTCGAACCGGCCGGACACCACCCGCAGAAAGGCGATGCGGTCCCGGTGGGCCTTGTTCATGTTGGCCTGGATCTTGAACACAAAGGCGGAAAAGCTGTCGTCAAAGGAGTCCACCACAAGATCCCCGGCGGCGCGGGGCAGGGGGGCGGTGGTCATGCGGAGAAAGTCCTCTA
>CAZUWQ010000016.1:0-11848 GCA_964624195.1 uncultured Oscillospiraceae bacterium
GCTGCTGTTGAGCCATACTCACATCCACCATTAAATAAAAAGCCGCACGGCCCGCGGGCCGTGCGGCTTTTTCAGCCTTTATCACATCAGCTTCACCGTGAAGTATACCGCCTGACAGAACAGCCATCCGATCAGCACGAAGAGCAGATAGTAGGCCGCGCTGCCGCCCAGCAGGAACCCCAGCAGCATGGCCGCCGCAGTGATGACACAGGTCAGGTAGGCGGTCAGGTAATTGGTCTTTTCCGGCATCACCCGCAGCTTACCCAGTCTGCCGTCGCTCTTTTTCAGCCTCCAGGCCAGCGCCGCGGCGGCAGCCAGCGCCACCCAGCCCGCCACGAAGCAGGCGGTGATCACCGTGGGGTGGGTCATATAATACTGCCGATAGAGCCACAGGGCGGCCATGCCGCCTCCTGTGAGGATGGCGTTGACAAAAAACGCCCGCTGATACAGGAAAAAAATCAGGATCAGCACGGCGGCCACGGCGGGCAGCACCATCAAAATGCGGACTCCGGTGGCATACAGGTGATACGCCAGCAGCGTCACGACCCACAGGAACAGCACCACGCCGGTGCAGACAGCGGGCGCGCGCACCTTCCTTCCGGCCTTTCCATTCAGAATCCACCAGATCACGCACACCACCAGCAGCGCCAGGCCCACGAATTGAAATACCTGAAAAAATGACGACAGCCCGCTGGCGATGGCAACCCCGACGTCAGATACTCCGAAATCCACATACAGCCGCTTCACCAGCAGAACGATCAGCTCGGCCACCACCGCGCCCAGCAGCCACAGCAGCATCCGATTGAACGCCGCGTCCTCTGTGCTCCGGCGCTGGCTGCGCTTTTCCTTCTCGGTCATTCTCATCATTCCTTTGCATTGGTACTCGCATATTGGTTAGTATAGCAGAAAACGGGCTCCTTTGCAACCAGAAATGCGCCGCGTCAAAACTGCACGGCGGCGCGTACACGTTTTGATTTGACGCAAGCTCAGTCAAAAGGTTCCCATCCGCCCCAAAAATTTTTGTCCTGTCCTTCCCTTTTCCCCTGTTTTCCTGTATAATGATTCCCGCGATACGAAATATGGAAAGGAGCCTCCTCTATGATAACTGACAAACAACTGATCGATCTGGCCTTTGAGATGCTGGATCGCTCCTATGTCCCCTATTCCAGGTTTCCCGTGGGCGCCGCCCTCTGTTGTACCGACGGCGCCGTGTTCACCGGATGCAATGTGGAAAACGCCGCATACGGCTCCACCATCTGCGCGGAACGCACCGCGCTGGTAAAAGCGGTCAGCGAGGGGCACCGGGACGATCTGGAGCGCATCGCCGTGGCGGGCAACAGTCTGGATTACTGCTGGCCCTGCGGCGCCTGCCGACAGATGCTCTATGAGTTCAACCCAAATCTGACCGTTCTGGTGGCCCGGTCGGACCGCCAGTTCGTGTCCGTCCCGCTCCATGAGCTGATGCCCCACGGATTTGGGCCAAAGGAGCTGGAGCAGGGCTGACCGCCGCGCCCACAGATAGTATGGTTGATCTTCTTTCTTGTCCGCAATGAAACATTTTCCTGCATTTCTCCCTCTGATCCGCGCAAACTAACGCCGTGGATATAAGGAGGAGATCACACGATGTTTCTGGATAAATTAGCGCTGGTACTCGCCGTCATCGGCGGCCTGAACTGGGGCTCCATCGGGTTGTTCAATCTGGACCTGGTAGCCCTGATCTGCGGAGGCTCCGGCAGTTGGCTGGCCCGGACCATCTATGTGGTGGTCGCTCTGGCCGCGCTGTGGTGTATCACTCTGCTGTTCCGGCCTCAGACCAGCCGAAGCCCCGCCTGAACCCACTGACCGGCGTGAGGGGACCTCCTCGCGCCGGTCTTTTTTGCTTTTTTCATTACACATTGAGAGAAGTGCCCGTCCTGTCCGCCTGCCGCAGTTCTCCGGTCACCTTGCCCTGATCCGCCGTCAGCACGCCATAGCCCGCTGTCCTGTATATGCCGCCCGCCGTTCCCGGGTTGAACAGCCACAGGCCGTCCAGTGCCAACGTGTGGAGCGGCTGGTGGGTATGGCCGAAGCAGACCATGCCGGCCCCCGCCTCCCGACCTGCCAGTGCCACCCGCGTCAGGTCCTCCTTCACCCCGTACAGATGGCCGTGGGTGAGGAAGAACCGCACGCCGCTCAGCTCCACCACCAACTGGTCAGGACCGGGGCCCCAGTCACAGTTTCCTCTCACCGCGCTCATGGGAATGTCGGGAAAGTGCCGCGCCAGCTCCCTGCTGTCCCGCAGAACGTCGCCCAGAAAGAAAATGTGGTCGGGACGCTCTTTCTTCACCGCGTCCCGCATCAGTTCCAGACGCCCATGAGAGTCGGAAAACACCAGGATCTTCATTTCGGTCACCATTTCCCTTCCCGCACATATACTGTGACAGGAACCTCTCACCGAGGGCAAAAAGGAGAGTGTCCCATGCCAAACCTGAACGATATGCTCAAGGACAAAGCCGCCGCCAGGCTGATGGGCGACAGTGCCAAGCTGGAGCAGCTGCGGGACGCGCCCGAGACTCAGAAGCTGTTCTCCATGCTCAGCCGCGGCACCGGGGGCAGCCTGGAAGATGCCGCCGAGCAGGCCGCCAGGGGAGACACGGCCCAGCTCGTCTCCGCCATCCGGCAGCTGATGCGGGACCCGGAGGGCGCCCAGCTGATCCAGAAGATGAAGCAAAAACTGAACTGACAGACGGGAGGGCGGGCAGTGAGCGATTTTGAGGGAAAACTGGAGCAGATCCTCAACGACCCTCAGGCCATGGAGCAGATCATGTCCCTGGCCCGGTCCCTGGGCGGGGGCGGCCCGGCTCGGCCCTCCCCCTCGCCGGAGCGGGACGCCTCTCCGGCGCCGCCTCAGGCCGATACGGCGGAGGCGGCCCGGCCCGCCGGACTGTTGGACGGTCTGGGGCAACTGGACCCCAGGCTGCTGACCGGCGCCGCCCAGCTGCTGGGACAGTACCGGAGCAATGACGACCAGCGGGCGGCCCTGCTCAACGCCCTGCGCCCCTTTGTCAAGGAGAAACGGTACGCAAGGCTGGACAAAGCCATCCAGATCGCCAAGCTGTCCCGGCTGATCCGGATGGCCCTGGAGCTGTTCCGCGCAAGGGAGGATGACAATGTATAATCAATATCTGGGCAGCCAGCGGTTCGTCCAATTGGAGGGACCGGACCCCGGCTCCTCCCCCGGACAGCAGTCTCCTCCCCCGCCAAATGCCGGCGGCAAGGGAAAAAGCGACCTGCTGGGCGACGTCGCCGGCGGGCTGTCCCGTATGCTCGGAAGCCTTTTCCGGAATTTTTCTCTCAAGGACCTGGACACCGGCGACATCCTGCTGGTGCTGATCGTCCTGTTTCTGTTTTTGGAGGGGGACAACCTGGAGATCGTCATCACCCTGGGGCTTATGCTGCTGCTGGGTCTGGGAGAAAACGGTGAGGAGGACGCTACGCCCCCTCCGCGCTGACCGTGCCCAGCTCCGTGCCGTCCGGCAGAGTGAACAACTGCCGGTCCTCCTCCAACGGGCTGACCACCTCATAGGAGGACATGGCATACACCACCGCGCCGTCCTTTTCCGTTTCCGCCGCCACCAGCAGACCGCTGCTGACGGAGATCCAGTAGCGATAGAGATATCCCAGTTCCGGCTGGCGGGACTCCACATAGACGCACGCCTGCCCGCCCCGCTCTACATAGCCCGCGTCCGTGATGCTCCCCACTTCCAGGGCCAGCACGTCCTCATAGGTGGGGATGCGCTGCATCAGATCAGCGGTCATGGCCTCTGCCTCACCGGAGTAGACCTGTTCCTCCTCATCATACCAGAGCCAGAGTTGACCCTCCCCCACGATGGAGTGCTCCACCACCCCCGAAGGAAGCGTGGTATCCGTCCGGGTCCAGCCGCCATCCACCCACACCTGGGCGGACAGGGCGCCGGTCTCACCCTCGCCCCAGCCGTAGGTCACCGCCACTGTCCGGCTGTAGCTCTCATACCGGGCCAGGTCCGCGATCATCCGCTGGACGGTCTGGGGCGTCACCTCCACCGGAATGCCGCCCGCGTCCCCCGGCTCGTCACCGCTCAGCCCCTGGCTGGCGGTAGCGTCGGGATCGGCCAGCACCAGATCCGGGTATTGGGTGAATCGGCTCAGGCCAAAGCTGTACAGCACGGCGGCCAGCACCACACAGGCGATCACCACCGCGAAGATCGTCCGCTTTCGGTCCTCCACCGCTCTCCCTCCCCCCCGTTTCCGCGGTCAGCCGGAGAACTCCTCCGGCCGGCAGTCTGTCAGTCCAAAGTGATACAAAATGCTGTCGGCGATCCGGCAACAGGCTCTGCCATCCCCGTAAGGATTGACGGCATGGGCCATGGCGTCATAGGCGGCGCCGCCGTCCAGCAGCTCCTCCGCCAAGGCCACGATGTGCCCATACTCGACGCCGGCCAGCTTCACCGTGCCGGCCGCCACCGCCTCCGGCCGCTCTGTCTCCCTGCGCAAGACAAGCACCGGCTTACCCAGGGCGGGCGCCTCCTCCTGGAGACCGCCGGAGTCGGTCATCACCAGATAGCAGCGGGCCATCAGGTTATGCATCTCCTCCACATCCAGCGGTGGGATCAGATGTACATTGTCCACACCGTCCAGGTGCCGGTGGGCGCACTCCTGCACCACCGGGGACAGGTGGACCGGATAGACCATCTCCACCTCCGGCCTCGTCTCCGCCAAATGGGCCAGAGCTGCCATGATATCCTCCATGGGCCGGCCGTAATTCTCCCGCCGGTGACAGGTGACCAGCACCACTTTTTTCCCAGTATAATCCAGCCTATCCAGCAGTTCTGTTGTAAAGTGAAAGTCCTTGCGAACCGTTGTAGCCATGGCATCTATCACCGTATTCCCGGTGAGGTAGACGCCCTTTTCGACGCCCTCCCGGCGCAGGTTCTCCCGGTTGGTCCGGGTGGGGCAGAAATGGAGGTCAGCCAGCCGCCCCACCATGGAGCGGTTCAGCTCCTCCGGAAAGGGGGAGTATTTGTCGCCGGTGCGCAGCCCCGCCTCCACGTGGCCGATGGCGATTTGATGGTAAAAGGCCGCCAGCGCCCCGGCAAAGGTGGTGGAGGTGTCGCCGTGCACCAGCACCAAATCGGGCCGGAACCGGTCAAACACCTTCTCCAGCCCCAGCAGACACTTGCTGGTGATGGCGGACAGCGTCTGCCGCGCCTCCATGATGTCCAGGTCGAACTGAGGCCTGATCTGAAAAATATCCAGCACCTCATCCAGCATCTGCCGGTGCTGGGCGGTGACGCAGCAGTGGCTCTCAAATTCCGGCCTGCGCTCCAGCTCCTTCACCAGCGGCGCCATTTTGATGGCCTCCGGCCGCGTGCCGAAGATGGTCATCACCTTCAGGGGGCGATCCTCCGCCCTATCGCTCCGACGGACCATGATCCTCGTCCTCCTCATAGTCATTGGGCGGCTCCTGGTGATGGTTTTTCCCGCTGCCCAAAAACACCCGCCACGCAATCAGCGCCGCCAGCGCCATAGCCACCAGGAATATCATGGCTTTCAGCGCGCCGCTGGCGGTGAGCACCACGGCGGACAGTCCCAAAATCGCTGAGATCACATAGAGCACGCCCACCGCCTGCTTCTGGGACAGGCCCATGTCGATCAGCCGGTGATGAACATGGCTCCGGTCCGGACTCATGGGGCTCTGCCCCTTGGACAGGCGGCGGATCACGGCAAAGCACACGTCAAAAATGGGCAGGCCCAACACCAGAAAAGGCACCACAAAAGAGATGATGGTGTACATCTTGAACATTCCCTGCACCGAGACTGTAGCCATGATAAAGCCTAAAAAGGTGGCGCCGGTGTCCCCCATAAAGATCTTGGCCGGATTGAAGTTGTAAGGCAAAAAACCGATACACGCCCCCGCCAGCGCCCCCATCATCAGGGCCACGTCCACCTCGCTCACCAGCAGAGCGATGATCAGCATGGTCACCGAGCTGATGGTGGACACGCCGCAGGCCAGTCCGTCCAATCCGTCGATCAGGTTCACGGCGTTGGTGATAGCCACGATCCAGATCACCGTCACCGGGATGGACAGCCAGCCCAACTGCCACACCGGGTTATCACTGAATACATTGGGGTTGGACAGCACCTCGATGCGGTTGCCCGCCAGCACCGCCACCAGAGCGGCCACGATCTGCACCACAAATTTCAGCTTGGCGGGCAGGGCGTAAATATCGTCAAAGATGCCCAGGATCACGATGATGACCGCCCCCAGCAGCATCCCCTTCCGGGGAGTGTCCAGCCGGAGCGTCACCAGCGTAGCGAACATGAAGCCGAAGAAGATGGCCAGCCCGCCCAGCCGGGGAATGGGATGGTCGTGCATCCGGCGGCTGTCCCTGGGCACATCCACCGCCCCCACCTTGACGGAAAAGGCCTTGACCACCGGCGTGGTGGCCAGTGACACTGCCGCCGCCAGCAGCATGGTCAACAGGACCAGACCCACGTCTCTCATATCCGGCACAGCCCTGATATCCTCAATTGTCGCGCCTAAATTCTCTATGAACACGGAAGCACCGATCCTTTCCCTCACAGTGGGAGGAAGCCGACCTTCTTATACACCTTGCGCAAGGTCTTGTTGGCGATATAGGCCGCTTTCTCGGCGCCGGCCCGGTATACGCTCTCCAGGTAGGCCTTATCCGCCAGCAGCCGCTCCGTCTCCTCCCGGATCGGGCGCAGGGTCTCCACCACCGCCTCGCCTACGGCGGGCTTCAGCGCGCCGTAGCCCTTGCCGTCAAATTCCCGCTCGATCTCCTCATAGCTCTTGCCGGCAGCCGCGGCGTAGATCTGGATCAGGTTGGATACTCCCGGCTTTGCCTGCCGGTCATACCGGACGCACCGCTCCGTATCGCTGTCGGTGACCGCCCGCTTGAACTTCCGCATGATGTCCTCCGGCTTCTCCATCAGAAATACGCAGCCCTCCGGGATGGACTTGCTCATCTTGGTCTCAGGGGCGTTCAGGCTCATAATGCGGGCGCCTACCCTGGCAATATACGGCTCCGGGAGCTTGAACACGTCGCCGTATACCCCGTTGAACCGCTCTGCGATATCCCGGCAGATCTCCACGTGCTGCTTCTGGTCCTCCCCCACCGGCACAAAGTCCGGCTGGTACAGCAGGATGTCGGCCGCCATCAGGCTGGGATAGGTGAACAGGCCGGCATTTACGTTGTCGGCGTGCTTGGCGGACTTGTCCTTGAACTGGGTCATACGGGACAGTTCACCGAACATGGTATAGCAGTCCAGCACCCAGCCCAGCTGGGTATGGGCCGGCACATGGGACTGGACGAACAGCACACATTTTTCCGGGTCCAGGCCGCAGGCGATATACTGAGCGATCTGAGTCAGCGTCCGGCGGCGGAGCTGAGCCGGGTCCTGACGCACGGTGATGGTGTGCAGGTCCGCCATGAAGAAGTAGCAGTCGAATTTCTCTATCATCTCCGGCCAGTGGCGCATGGGCCCCAGGTAGTTGCCCAGGTGCAGGTCGCCGCTGGGCTGAATGCCGGATAGCATCACTTTTTTCCCGTTCTGTCCGTCCATATCCTCATGTCCTTTCCTCAACGCGGCGGTTTTCTCACCCCGCGCCCGCCGGGTCATTCCGCCGCCAGATAAGGCGCGATGTCCACCAGCGCCGCGTCCGACCAAAGGCGCTCCAGGCCGTAAAACTCCCGGGCCTCCTCGGTGAATATGTGCACCACCACGGCGGAATAGTCCAGCAAGGTCCACTGGCCGCCCCGGTGCCCCTCGATGTGGTGGGGCTCCTCTCCCTGACGGCTCATGGTCTCCTCCACCGCGTCCGCCAGCGCCTTCACCTGGGTGTTGGACGTGCCCGTACAGATGACGAAGTAGTCGGCCAGCGTGGTCTGATCCTCAATGTGCAGCACCTTGATGTCTTTTCCCTTTTTACTGTCAAGCGCCTTTACTGCGGCGGATACCAGCTCGATCGAATTCAGCAACGGTATGATCTCCTTTCATTCCTCCGCTCCGTCTGTGCCCGGATCGTCCACAGGCGGGGATTCCAGCTCATAGGACTCAACGGGCGCGGGGTCTGTCGCCTGCGGATCTTCTCCTCCCTCCTGGGATGGATCCGCCCCGCTTTCGGTGGGCTGAGGGTCCTCCGAGGTCTGGGGCTCATCCGAGGTCTCCGGCTCCCCGGAATCGTCCGGATCGTCCGAGCTGTCCGGGTCCTCGGAGCTGTCCGGCTCGTCCGAGGGCAGCGGGAAGGCCGCCGCCGGGTTAGCCAGCACACCGGTGCTGGAGCGGAGCGTACCGTCCTCGTTCACGCTGATAAGGTCCAGCTCCCGGACGGTCACCTCGTCCACAAAGGGATTCAGGCTGGTGTTGATCAGCTCCAGCAGCTCCCTCTGAGCGGGGTATACATAATTCCCGTACCCATAGATGGGCATGGTGACGAATTCCACGTCGTCCACGCTCAGCCCGCCGAAGATAGCCTGACTTGCAAACCAGAACAGGTTTTCCACTGTCAGCTCGCTGTCCACATTTTCCCCAAACAGCCGGGACAGTTGACCGATCTTCGTGACGTTTTTCAGCTGGAGGGTCTGCTTCAGCACCGCCTTCAAAAAGCCCTGCTGCATCTTCAGCCGGGACAGGTCGCTGCCGTCGCTGCCGCTGGCAACGCCTTTGTTATTCTTCCGCCAGCGGACCAGCTGCATGGCGTGTTCCCCATCCAGCACCTGAAGGCCCTTCTCGATATAGATGTTCAGGTCCTGATAGGGGTCGTAATACTCCATATGATAGGGCACATCATATTCCACCCCGCCGATGGCGTCCACCATCTGACCTACCAGCTCCCAGTTGATAAACACCCGGTAATCCGGAGTAAAGCCCACCAGCTCAGATACCTCGCGGGTCAGGGCGTTCATCCCCTTCTCCCCGCCGCCATAGGCGGCGTAGATGCTGTTGATCCGGGTATAGTAGGAAATGCTGCTGTTCACCAGCGTGTCCCGGGGAATGGACATGACGGTAGCCTTCTGATTTGTCACGTCATAGGACACCACCATGATGGTGTCGGTGGAGTTGGAGGTGGTATCGGTGCCCACCACCAATATGGTATAAAAGTCCTCGCTCTTGCGCTCCCCACTCACCTTGGGCTGCACCGCGTCCAGGTCCAGCGGCTCCTCCGTCGAGGGTTCCCCGTTCTCGCCCACCGCGGCGGAGCTGACCTCAGGGGATCCCGTCGGCAGATCGGGCTTTTTCACCCAGCGGGTATAGAGCACGCACGCCGTCGCCGCCAGCACCATGATCACAGTCACGATCAGCAGGATCACCAGGCGCAGGCGCTCATGGCGTTTCCGCCCGGACAGTTCTCTCTTTCTTCTGTTTTGATTGGGCTGTGAGCTCATTCTGATAGTCCTTTCAACAGTGATCTTTCCGCTTCCAGTGTATTGGGGTGGACCACACGGTTGCGCTCCAGCATCTCCTGGATGGACAGGCGCACTCCCATGAGCACCGCCCGGTCCAGGTCCTCATAGGCCAGCCGGCGCAGTTCCTCCACCTCCGGGAAATCCCGGCTGGGCTCCATGTAGTCCGCTAAGTACAGCAGCTTTTCCGACAGGCTCATATCTCCCCTGCCCGTGGTGTGGTAGAGGATGGCCCGCATGATCTCGTCGTCCTGGCCGAACACATATTTCGCCAGCGCCCCGCCGCTTTTAGCGTGGAGCAGCTTTTCCGCCCCCCGCTCCATCTCATCCAGCGGAATGCCGTACCGGTCGCACACCGCCAGATGCCGCTCCATAGTCCAGTACTTGGTGCAGTCGTGCAGGATGGCCGCCCGGCGCAGCTTCTCCGGATCTCCGCCCCACCGCTCCGCCAGCCGTACCGCCTCCGCCTCCGTACCCCGAATATGGGGCAGGCGCTTGGCCTTCACCATAGACCAGGACACGCAGCGCAGCTCCTGTATGGTCAGACGGGACAGATCGGCAGAAGTTCCATACAGTTTTTTACGCAGGATATATCCATATACCGTCTCAGGCAGATACTCCGCTCCGCCTCCCCGGACCAGCGCCTGGCGGATCTGGGTGGAGGACACCTCCACCAGGTCTGGGATGGCGATGGTGGCGATCCGTGCGCCATAGCGCTCGGTCAGCGCCTCCCGCCGGGGGGCGAACAGCGCCTCCCCGTCCCCGGCGCTCCGGCCAAACACGCACAGCTTCGTCAGCGAGGCGATGACCTCCGGTTCGTGCCAGGCGCCAAAGGACAGAAACATATCGGTGCCCATCAGCAGCCACAGCTCCGCCTCCGGCCACCGTGCTACGGCCTCCCGCAGCGTGTCCGAGGTGTAGCTCTTCCCCACCCGGCACAGCTCCACATCCCAGCACTCGCCGCCCGGCAGCAGCTCCGCCATCAGCTCCGTCATGGCCCTGCGGTGCTCCGGCTCCGGCGTTCCCTCCGGCAGCTGCTTATGGGGCGGCAGGCCCGCCGGCACCAGGACCAGCCGGTCCAGTCCCAGCGCCGCGATCGCCGCCCGCGCCGCCGCCAGATGCCCCAGGTGGGGCGGATTGAAGCTGCCGCCGTATATCCCGATCTTCACGCGAGACCACGCCTTTCCCAAAGGTTTTGTCAGCCTGAAAGGACACTGCTCTGTGCGGGGGGTCATTTCACCAGCCTGATCCGCTTATCCCTTTCCCTGCTGTGGGTCTCCCGATACAGGACGAACTTAGTGCCGATCACCTGCACCACCTCGCTGCGGGTGGCCCGGGCCAGCGCATCCGCCCCCTCCCGGGGGGACAGGGGGCTGTTTTCCAGCACTCTGCCCTTGATGAGCTCCCTGGCCTCCAGAGCGTCGTCCGCCTGGCGGGTCAGATTGGGGCTGATGCCGTCCTTGCCGATGTGGACGATGGTGTCGATCCCATTGGCAAGCCCACGAAGCTGGGCCCGCTGTTTGCTTGTCAGATCCATACTCCGGCTCCTCACTTGTTCAAATATCGCTCCAGCTCCAGCTGGAAGGCGGCCAGCGCCTTCCCCCGGTGGGAGATGGCGTTCTTCTCCTCCGGCGACAACTGGGCGAAGGTCTTTTTCAGCTGAGGAACGAAAAACACCGGGTCATACCCAAAGCCTCCCTCTCCCATGGGGACAAAGGCGATGGTGCCGGGGCACTCCCCCCGGGCGGTGAGCACGTCTCCGTTGGGAAAGCAGCAGGTGATGACGGACACGAATTTCGCCGCCCTGGGCTGGCCCTTCATATTCTCCAGCAGCAGGCGGTAACGGCCCGTATCGTCCAGCCCCGGCCCGCCATACCGGGCGGAGTACACGCCGGGGGCGCCTCCCAGGGCGTCCACGCACAGGCCGGAATCGTCGGCGATGGCGGGCAGGCCGCTGGCCTCCATCACCGCCTGGGCCTTCAGCCGGGAGTTCTCCTCAAAGGTGGTCCCCGTCTCCTCCACGTCCACATCCACGCCCACGTCGGCCTGGAGGCATACCTCCACCCCCAGATGGGACAGGATATCCCGCATCTCCACCAGCTTTTTCTCATTTTTGCTTGCCAATACCAGCTTCATATCCCTTACTCCTTATAACAGCGCCTGGGTAAAGGCGTGGGCGTCAAAGGGCTGCAGGTCGTCCACGCCCTCGCCCATCCCTACGAACTTCACCGGCACGCCCAGCTCCTTCGCGATGGCGATGACGATGCCGCCCTTGGCGGTGCCGTCCAGCTTGGTGAGCACGATACCGGTAACGCCGGCGCTCTCCCCGAACTGTCTGGCCTGAATGAGGCCGTTCTGCCCGGTGGTGGCGTCCAGCACCAGCAGGGTCTCCCGGCTGGAGT
>CAZUWQ010000017.1:0-11607 GCA_964624195.1 uncultured Oscillospiraceae bacterium
TCCAGCATGATCCGCTCAATGCCGGCCACGGCGTCGTCCACCAGGGCGTCCACATCCAGGACCCGCTCCGCATCCTCCAGCTCCGCCGTCTTGGGCCTGGTGCGGGGGTGCCTGGGGGTGAAGACGGTGCAGCAATCCTCATAGGGGAGGATGGAGGTCTCAAAGGTGCCGATCTTCCGGGCGATACGGACGATCTCCTCCTTGTCCATGCCCACCACCGGGCGGATCACCGGGAGGGTGCACACCGCGTCGGTGCAGGCCATAGCGTCCAGCGTCTGACTGGCCACCTGGCCGATGGACTCGCCGGTGACCAGGGCCTGGATGCCGTTTTTTTCCGCCACCCGGCAGGCGATACGCATCATGAACCGCCGCATGAGGAGGGTGAACAGCTCCTCCGGGCAGGAGCGGCGCAGCTCCTCCTGGATCTTCGTAAAGGGCACTACATGGACGCACTGCTTGCCGGTCCAGGGCACCAGCAGACGGGCCAGGTCCAGCACCTTCTCCTTGGCCTCGGGGGAGGTGTAGGGGTAGGAGTAAAAGTGGATCATGTCCACGATGACTCCCCGCTTGGCAGCCATCCAGGAGGCCACCGGGGAGTCGATGCCGCCGGACAGCAGGCTCAACGCCCGCCCGCCCACGCCGATGGGCAGGCCGCCCGCCCCCGGCTCGGGGTCGGCGTGGACATAGGCCTCAAAATCCCGCACCTCCACATGGACGGTGAGCTCCGGCGTGCGCATATCCGCCGTCAGGTGGGGGAAGGCGTCGTGCAGCTCGCCGCCCACATACTGGGATAGCTGGATAGAGGTCATGGGGAAGGACTTGTCCGCCCGTCTGGATTCCACCTTGAAGGAGCGGGCGGCGGCCAGCTTGTCCCCCAGATAGTCCTTGGCGCAGACCACGATGGCGTCCTTATCCTTGGCGCAGCCCTTGGCCCGGCACAGCCCGACCACGCCGAACAGCTTGCCCATGGCCTGCCAGGCGCCCTCAAAGTCGCAGCCGCCGTCCAAAGGCTCGATGTAGGTGGTGGACTGGCGGGTGTAGACCCGGAAGGGACCGTATTTTTTCAGCCGCCGTCTGGCGTTGCCCATGAGCTTTTCCTCAAAGCCGCGGCGGTTCAGGCCCTTGAGCACCATCTCGCCCTGCTTGAGCAGCATGATCTCGTCCATATGTACCTCCAAATTGTAAGGCAGGCGGAGGCCGGGCGGAAGCCGCCCGGTCCGTGCCCTGATTTCGTTGCAGACATATTTTAGCCCACCGCCGGGATACTGTCAAGATGAACAGATGAGAGCTTTCGGATTTGTACATTATTTCTTGCAACATATATCTTGCAAAATCTTTGCTCCGGTAGTATACTGATCATAAGAGGAAAGGGGCGGTGGGATGGAGCGGATCTTTGAGGGGCTGAGAGACCGGAAAAACATCGTTTTTCTGGGCGAGGCGGGCAGCGGAAAGAGCGAGATCGCCATCAGCTTTGCCCGGCTCTTGGCGGCCCGGGCAGACCGGCCGGTCCATTTCTTCGACCTGGACATGACCAAGCCGCTGTTCCGGTCCAGGGACGCGGCGGAGCTGCTGGAGTCGGCGGGGGTCATCGTCCACTTCCAGACCCAGTTCATGGACGCCCCCACGCTGGTGGGCGGGGTGACGCCCCTGCTGCGGGACCCGGACAGCCTGGTGGTGCTGGACGTGGGGGGCGACCACATCGGCGCCCGGTCCATTGGGGGCTTCGCGTCCCGGCTGAACCGGCCCGACGCGGCGGCGCTCTATGTGGTAAACCCCTACCGCCCCTGGTCGGACACGATCGAGCACATTGACGGGACGCTGGGCAAGATCCTGGGTATGTCCCATGTGGAGCTGAGCAGGCTGACGCTGGTGAGCAATCCCAACAACGGCGTGGGCACCACCCTTCGTGAGGTGCTGGACGGCCATCGGCGGGTGACGGAGCTGCTGGGGGAGTATCTTCCGGTGTCCTTTGCCTGCGTGAAGGAGGACCTGGCGGACCGGGCGGCGGCGGAGCTGGACGTGCCGGTGCTGCCGCTGAAGCTGGCGCTGACCTATCCCTGGCTGCTTTAAGGGTTCAATATATAGGGTGTGGACATCAGACGGGAGGAGGGAAGCTTTATGGCAATGATCAAGGTCATCGCGGAACGGTGCAAGAGCTGTCAGTACTGCGTGAAGTTCTGCCCCAAGCAGGTGCTGGCGGTGGGCAAAAATGTGAACTCCAAGGGCTATGAGTATGTGGAGCCGGTGAATCAGGAGGCGTGCATCGCCTGCTGTATGTGTGCCCGCATCTGCCCTGACGGCGCCATTGAAGTCTATAAGTAAAAGGAGAGAAACGAACATGGCAAGAGTACTGATGAAGGGCTGCGAGGCCATCGCCGAGGCAGCCGTCCGGGCCGGCTGTCGTTTCTTTGCCGGCTATCCCATCACCCCGCAAAATGAGATCCCCGAATATTTTGCCCGCCGTATGCCCGAGGTGGGCGGTGTGTTTGTCCAGGGCGAGAGCGAGGTGGCCTCCGTGAACATGGTGTACGGCGCCGCCTCTGCCGGCACCCGGAGCATGACCTCCTCCTCCAGTCCCGGCATCGCCCTGAAGAGCGAGGGCATCTCCTATGCCGCCGCCGCCCGCATCCCCATGGTGTACGCCAACATCTCCCGGGGCGGCCCCGGCGTGGGCGCGATCCAGCCCGCCCAGCAGGACTATTTCCAGGCTACCAAGGCCAGCGGCAACGGCGGCTTTGAGATGCTGGTGCTGGCCCCCGCCACGGTGCAGGAGGCGGTGGACCTGACCTATGCCGCCTTTGACTACGCCGACCGGGACAAAAACCCGGTGCTGGTGCTGGCGGACGGCGTTATCGGCACCATGATGGAGCCGGTGGAGCTGCCTCCCATGAAGAGCGACGAGGAGATCGCCGCCCTGAAGGCCGCCAAGGCCAAGTGGGCCTGCACCGGCCATAAGCTGGACTATGCAAACCGGGCGTGGATCCAGCCCGGCCAGTGGGATACGCTCAAGATGCAGGCGGAGAACGAGAAGGCCGCCGCCCTGTACGCCTCCTGGGAGAAGGACGTGCAGGTGCAGGAGTACATGGTGGAGGACGCGGAGGTGGTCATCGCCGCCTACGGCGTGTCCGCCCGGATCGGCCAGTCGGTGGTGGATCTCTGCCGGGCGGCCGGCAAGAAGGTGGGCCTGATCCGGCCCATCACGGTACATCCCTTCCCCTATGCCGCCTTTGACCACATCAACTACGATGTATGCAAGGCCGTGCTGGACGTGGAGATGTCCATCCCCGCCCAGCTGGTGCAGGACGTGGAGCGGGGCGTGAAGGGCCGCTGCGCCATCGAGACCTGCCTGTGCTCCGGCGGCAACATCATGAGCCGCAAGGCGGTCCTCCAGGCGGTGGACGCCATTCTTGCCAGATAAGGGGGAACGAGACATGGAAAAGATTTATTCCCGCACCACCACCATCCAGGAGGACAAGGTCTCCGGTTTCTGCCCCGGCTGTATGCACTCCACGGTGGTGAAGCTCATCGGTGAGGTGCTGGATGAGCTGAAGCTGGTGGACAAGGCGGTCATGGTCACCGGGATCGGCTGCTGCGGCCTCCACATGGATTATATCGCCTACGACACCATCACCGCGCCCCATGGCCGGGCCACCGCCGTGGCCACCGGCATGAAGCGGACCAGCCCGGACAGCCTGATCTTCACCTATCAGGGGGACGGCGACTTCGCCTCCATCGGCCTGGGCGAGTCCATCTCCGCCGCCAATCGCGGGGAGAACATCACCGTCATCTTCATCAACAACGGCATCTACGGCATGACCGGCGGCCAGATGGCGCCCACCACCCTGCTGGGGATGAAAGCGTCCACCGCGCCCAAGGGCCGCATTGCCGCGGAGCACGGCTACCCCATGCATATGTGCGAGATCCTGAACCAGCTCACCGCCCCGGCCTATCTGGAGCGGACCAGCTGCAACACGCCTCAGAACGTGATCAAGACCAAGAACGCCATCCGGAAGGCCTTCCGGAATCAGCTGGACGGCAAAGGCTTCTCCATGGTGGAGATCGTCACCAGCTGCCCCACCAACTGGGGCCTTGACCCGCTGGACGCGCTGGATTTCATTGAGCAGAAGATGCTGCCCGAGTTTCCGCTGGGCGTCATCCGGGACCGCTGAGGAAGGGGGAGAGAACATGGAAACCAATCTGTGTGTGGCCGGCTTCGGCGGCCAGGGCGTGATGACGCTGGGCAAGTTCCTGGCGGACGCCACCTGCAACGCCACCGACAAAAACGTGACCTTCTTCCCCTCCTACGGCGCGGAGCAGCGGGGCGGTACCGCCAACTGCTTTGTGGTCATCTCCGACGGTCTCATCGGCGCTCCCCTGGGGGATGAGATGGACGATTTGATCGTGATGAACGGCCCGTCGCTGAGCAAGTTCCTGCCCACGCTGAAGGCGGGGGGCAACCTGTTCATCAACAGCTCCATCGTGTCCGACCGGATCGACCGGACGGACGTGAAGGTGATCAAGGCCCCCGTCACGGAAATGGCGCTGGAAATGGGCAACGCCAAGGTGCTCAACGTCATCATGCTGGGCGTGTATGTGGGCTATACCGAGGTGGTCCCCCCCGAGGTGGTGTGGGCCACCATCGAGCACAAGCTGGGCAGCAAGCCCAAGCTGCTCCCGTTGAATCAGCAGGCCTTTGAAAAGGGCCTGGAGATCGGGCGCGGCCAGCGCTGAGTGTGGTCCTGCCCGTTGACTTTTCCCGTCAAACAGCAAGGCCGTCGACCCGTTTGGGCCGGCGGCCTTGCTGTTTTTGTATTTTGAGAACGGCGGCGGGGACCTCCCTTTATACAAAGGAGCTCCAGTCATGTCTCAGGTCCTCTGAGGCTCAGGACTTTTTGAAGTGTTTGATGAGGGCCGCCTCGAGGCGGTCGCCGTATTTCATGGCCAGGAGGAACACCGCCAGGCCTGCGGCGCCCAGCAGGGCCATGGCCCACAGGGGGATGTCCAGGGCGGAGCCGCCCACGGCGCAGGCCACCAGCAGACCCCAGGGGCGGGCCGCCAGGCACAGGACCAGGAACCGCTTCCAGGGGATGTCGGTGAGTCCGGCCAAAATGCACAGCAGATCGTCGGGGAAGAAGGGGAACAGGAAGGCCAGCAGCAGGAAGGTGTCCCGCTTGCGGCGGAGGAGGCCCAGGTATTTGTCGGACAGCTTCTGGCTCACCAGCTTGGCGGCGAACCGCTGGCCCAGCAGACGGGCCAGAAGGAACACCAGCAGGGAGCCGGCCACCACCGCCGCCCAGGTGAGCAGGAAGGCGGGGAGGGCGCCGAACAGCACGCCGCCCACGGCGGCGGTGAGGTTGCTGGGTATGGGCGCGATGATGACGGACGCCAGCTGGATGCCGAAAAAGACCAGGTGGGACCAGGGGGTGCAGGCGTCGATATAGGCGGCCAGCGCGTCCCGTGAGCGGATGGCCTGGAAAAAGCCGGTGGCATAGAGCGCCCACAGTGCCAGCCCCAGGATGACCACGGTGAGGGCCCAGAACAGGGCGGCGCGGATACGGTCGTTCATGGGGGATGCCTCCAACGATCAGAATGACGGCGGCGGGATGGGCCGCCGCTATGTATCTGCGGGACCCCGCGAGGCGCGGGCGAGACGGGCGCGGCCCCGCCGCCGCCGCTTGCGGGACGCGGCCTTGCCCTGGAGCTGGAAGAAGGTCCCCTTTCGGGCGGCCCGCAGGAGAGCCCGGTTTTCCTCGGTGTTGGGGAGCACCTGACTGCCCGCCCGGAGGCGGGATCTCCGGTCCGGCGCGGCGGTGAGCTCCAGCAGAAAGGGGCCGTGGTCCGGGCAGCTGAATTTGGTGTAATAGGGCCCGTCGCCCACATAGTACCAGCAGTTCACCCGGTCCTTCCGCCCGCAGACGGGGCAGACGGCCAGCCGGCAGGAGCGGGCCTTCAGCATGGCGTCCCGGCTGTCGAAGGGGCCCAGCGAGGGCGGGACCTGTTTGGCCAGCTTTTCCGCCCGCTGCCGGAGCAGGACCTCCGCCGGCACGCGGACGGCGGCGGCCAGTTCCTCAGGGCGGAGGAAGCCCGCCACCAGGGCGGTGTAGAGCGCGTCGTTCAGCGGCGCGTGGTAGTCGAACACGTCGGGGATGCCGCAGTACTCCACCGCCCGGTAGAGGGCCATCTGGCCCCTGGCGCCCGCGGCGGCGGAAAAGGCGGATTGCAGGTCGAAATAGCTGTCCGGCAGGGGCAGATCGATGTGCCAGTGCCGCAGGTTCTGGAGCAGGACGGGGTAGTCCGAGCCGCCCCAGGCGGCGAATTGGGTCTCGCCCCGGCTCCACCGGGCAAAGGCGGCGGCCGCCGCCGGGAAGTCCAGCTCGGAGGCCTGGCACAGGGCCAGCTCAGGCAGGGCCTGCGCCGCGGGGGAGTACCGCTTGTGGACGGTGGGCCTGACATAGGCGGAAAACACGTCGGTGACGCGGCCGCCCGGCCGGTCCAGCCGGACGGCGCCGATCTGCAGGATCTCATCCAGCCGGACGCGCTCATACAGTCCGCTGTTCCATTCCAGGTCGAAGATGATCATAGGGCGCGGAGCCCCTCCTTTGCGGCTTTTTTCCCCTCTATCATAGCACATATTTGCCGGAAAGGGAAGAGCAAAGGAGACCGCCGTTCAGTTCCGGGCGCGGCGGGGTTCAGGAGGCCGCCTTGTCGTACTGGCTGGCGTAGAGCTGGGCGTAGAAGCCGCCCTTTCGCAGCAGCTCCTTGTGGGTGCCCTGCTCCACGATGTCGCCGTTGTTGATGACCAGGATGCGGTCGGCGTTGACGATGGTGGACAGGCGGTGGGCGATGACGAAGCAGGTGCGGCCCGCCATCAGCTTGTCCATGGCCTTCTGAATGAGGATCTCGGTGCGGGTGTCCACGTTGGAGGTGGCCTCGTCCAGGATCAGCAGCCGCCGCCGGGCCAGCAGAGCGCGGGCGATGGTGAGCAGCTGTTTCTGTCCGCCGGACAGGGTGGCGCTCTCGTCACCGATGACGGTGTCGTAGCCCTGGGGCAGGGTGCGGATGAAGTGGTCGCAGTAGGCGTCGTCGCAGGCCCGGATCACGTCCTC
Organism: uncultured Oscillospiraceae bacterium; assembly: GCA_964624195.1. Lineage (GTDB taxonomy): Bacteria > Bacillota > Clostridia > Oscillospirales > Oscillospiraceae > Enterenecus. The sequence goes on from CAZUWQ010000017.1 coordinate 7,107, forward strand.
CCGGGTGGCGTCCGGCCTGCCGTAGGCGATGTTCTCCGCCACGGTGCCCCGGAACAGCCAGGTCTCCTGGAGCACCATGCCGAACAGCTCCCTGGCCTGATCCCGGTCCATCCGGGACAGGGGGCGGCCGTCGATGAGGATGTCGCCGGCGGTGACGTCGTAAAAGCCCATGAGCAGATTGACGATGGTGGTCTTGCCCGCCCCGGTGGGGCCCACGATAGCCACCGTCTCGCCGGGGTGGACGGTGAAGCTCAGGTCCCGGATCAGGGGGATATCCGGGTCATAGGAGAAGGCCACATGGCGGAATTCCACCTCGCCCCGCACGGTTTCGGGGTCCACGCCGCCCTGTCGGGGGTCCTCCTCCGGCTGCTCCAGGAAGGAGAACACCCGGCTGGCCGCGGCGGTGACCCGCTGCATCTGGCTGAAGCCGCTGGTGATCTGCTCCAGGGGGGAGGAGAACTGGCGGTCGTACAAAATGATGGTGACCACGGCGCCCACGGGGAGCCGCCCCTGGACCACCAGCCAGCCGCCCACCAGGTTGATGACGATGAAGGTGAGGGCGTTGAGGGCGGCGATGACGGGCTGGGCCAGGCCGGAGATAAAGCTGGCCTTCACCTGGGCCGTCTTCTGCCGCTGATTGATGGCGGCGTGCTTTTTCGCCATAGCGGGCTCCAGGTTGTAGGCCTTGGTGGTGGAGAAGTTGGTGTAGCTCTCCTCCACCACGGAGTACATCTCGGCGCTCTCCTGGAAGGAGGCGCGGTGGTACTTCCCGCTGGCGTTGGAGATGACCACGGACAGCGCCAGGGACAGGGGGGCGGTGGCCAGCACGATAAGGCCCAGCCGCCAGTCCTCCAGCAGCATGGCCGCGGCGATGAAGACGACCTGGAGCAGGCCCTGGACCAGGGTGTCCACGATCTGATGGATGGAGTTGCCCATGGCGGACACGTCCCCGGTCATGTTCTCCAGGATCTGCCCCACCGGGGTGCCGTCGATGAACTTGACGGGCAGCCGCTGGATCTTGTCCGACATCCGGATGCGGATGGCGCAGGTATAGTGGTGGCTGACCACGTTGTTCATCAGGTACATATTCAGGTAGCGCAGCGCCGCGCCCGCGGCGTATACCGCCAGGAGGAGGACCAGCGAGGGCAGGATGGTCCCCACCAGGTCGGGCAGGGGCAGGCCCTGGACGGAGGCCTCCCAGCAGGCGTAGATCTCGTTGGTGACGCTGCCCATGAGCTTGGGGCCCGCCACGGTGCAGAGGATGATGAGGGTGCACAGCGCGCAGCTGAGGATCAGCCAGCCCCAGATGGGGCGGGCCTCCATGAGCAGCTTGCGGTAGATGTCCAGGCGCTCTTTCGCGGTCAGGCTGACCGTTTCGGCTCCACGGCGGCGTCTCATTGGGCGTCCCCTCCCGTCTGCGAGATGTAGATCTCCCGGTACACCTGGCACCGGGCCATCAGCTCGTCGTGCGTGCCCTGATCCACCAGCCGGCCCCGCTCCATGACGAAGATGCGGTCGGAGCTCCTGGCGGTGGTCACCCGCTGAGTGACCACGATCTGGGTGCGGCCGGCCAGCTCCTCCCGCAGCCGGGCGCGGAGGCGGGACTCGGTGAGAAAGTCCAGGGCGGAAAAGCTGTCGTCGAAGATGTAGATGGGCGCGTCCTTGATGACGGCCCGGGCGATGGCGAGGCGCTGCCGCTGCCCGCCGGACAGGTTGGAGCCGGACAGCTCCAGCCGGTGGTCCAGTCCGTCGGGCAGGGACTCCACATAGTCCCGGATCTGGGCGATGTCCAGCGCCCGCCAGATCTCCTCGTCGGTGGCGTCCGGCTTGCCCATCGCCACGTTTTCCCGGATGGTGCCGGTGAAGATGGCGGTCTTTTGCAGCACGCAGCTCACCTGCCGGCGGATGGAGGACCCGGAGAGGGAGCGGCTGTCCACGCCGTCGAACAGCACCCGGCCCTGCCGGGCCGCGTGGAAGCCCAGGATCAGGCTGACCAGCGTGCTCTTGCCGCTGCCGGTGCTGCCGATGACGGCCACCCGCGTGCCGGGCGCGAGGTCCATGCTCACGTCCGTGACGGCGGGCTCGGACCCCTCCTCGAAGGAGAAGGTCACATGGTCCAGCCGGACGCCGCCCCGCAGCGGCAGGTCGTCCCCCTTCTCCTGCTCGTCGTCGGGCAGGTCCAGGACCTGGATGATGCGGCGGCAGGCCACGACGGTGTGGGGGAGCATGACGATGGCGAAGGAGATGTTCAGCACGCCGCTCATGATATAGGCCACATACTGCACCAGCGCCAGCACGTCGCCGCCGGTGGCGGCGGACACGCCGGACTGCATCCGCACCGCGGCCACGTACAGGAGCACCAGCGACGCGCTGTTGAGCAGGAAGGTGGCGATGGGGTTCAGCGCGCCCATGGAGGTGTTGGCCCGGATGATGTTGTCCGCCATCACCTCGGTGGCGTTGGCGATCTTTTTCTGCTCGTCCGGCTCCCGGCGGAAGGCCCGGATGACCCGGATACCCCGCAGGCGCTGACGGATCAGCTCATTCTGCCGGTCGATGTACTCGTCGGACCGCTCCCAGAGGGGGGACACCCTGCGCCCGATGACGACCACCAGCACGAACACCAGCGGCACCGCGCACAGGAGGATGGAGGCCAGCACCGGGTCCACCCGGAAGGACAGGACCACGCCGCCGATAAACATGGCGGGGATGGAGATGATGCTGCTGGACAGCATATTGACCACCCAGGACACGTTCTCCACGTCCTGGGTGGAGCGGGTGACCAGGGCGCCGGTGTCCAGCGTGCCGAAGGCCCGGTGGCTCATGCCCATGACCTTGCCGAACAGGTCGCCCCGCAGCCGGGCGGAGAAGCCGTTCACCACGCCGGCGCTGAGGCGGGAGCCCACCACGTTGGCGGCCAGGCCGGCGAGCGAGATGATCAGCATCTGCCCGCAGTAGCGGAGGATGATGGAGAAGTCCTTCTGGTAGATCCCGTTGTCCACCACCCCGCTCATGAGCGTGGGCAGAAACAGTTGGCTCAGAGAGGCCGCCGCGATCAGCACGGCGGCGGCCAGCGCCTGGGGCCAGAAGGGGCGAATGTGGGAGAAAATGCGTTTCATATCCGGCCTCCTGGAAAGGATAAGGGGACCTCTGAGCAAGTCCAGAGGTCCCTGGGGGGCCGCGGCGGGGGAGGGGCAAAGCCCTGCCGGAGGCCCTTTTTTCGCACAAAAAAGGATACCACGGCGGGCGCGCCTTGTCAAGGGCGGGGGAGGGGCGGCCCGCGGAGGCGGAAAAAGCAGGGAGCGGATGGCCCGCTCCCTGCTCTTTTGCCGCTGTTCGCTTTTTTATCGGGTCAGATAGCGCTGAAGCATGGCCGCGGCCTCGGCGCGGGTGGTCTTGCCCCGCGGGTCGAGCAGGCCGCCGCCTTTGCCCGCGAGCACGCCCTCCGTGACGGCCCACCGGACCGCGGGGGCGGCCCATGTGGACACGAGGGAGGCGTCGGAGAAGCCGGAGAGGTCTCCGTCCGTGCCGGCGCCGACGTCCTGGCCCGTGTACCGGGCGTAACGGCGGAGGATCACCGCCAGCTGCTCCCGTGTGACGGGGTCGTTGGGGCCGAATTTGCCGTCGCCGTAACCGGCCACGATGCCGACGGAGGTGGCCCAGCGGACGGCCTCCGCGTACCAGGTCCCCGCGCTCACGTCCTCATAGGGGAGCGCGTCGTCCACCGCCGGGCAGCCCTGAACCCGCCACAGGATCACGGTGACCATGGCCCGGCTGGTGTCCAGATTCGGCTCAAAGGTCGTGGGCGAGGTGCCCACCATCAGGCCGTTGTCCAGGCAGTAGTGGACGCCGTCATGGTACCACGCCGTGGGCGCCGCGTCCGGGAAGGCGGCGATGGGGCAGGTGTCGTCCTTCGGGCAGAGCTCCCAGCCGCCCGCCGCCTCCCGGAAGACGGCCTGGACGGTCACCCGTTCGAAGGGCATGGTGAAGGTGTAGGTGCCGTCGCCGTTGTCGGTCAGGGCGATGGTATTGCCGTTCTGGTCCACCACCTTCAGGCTGTCCAGCACATAGCCGCTGTCCGGGGTCGCGGTGAGCGTGACCGTCGCCCCGGCCACGGGGTAGGCGGGCGAGGCGGTGACTATGCCGCCGGCCACTCTGCCGGTGCCGCCCACGTTGGAGGGGGCCACGGGGACGGCGGTCCGGATCGCGCCCACCAGGGTCTGGCTGCCGGACCCGGAAGCCTGGCTCTTGACCACATAGGTCGTGCCGGTGGACAGGCCGGAGAAGGTGACGACGCCGTCGTCGCCGGCTGTTACGGGACCGCCGGCCAGTTTCCCATTGGTGTCATAAAGTGTATAGCTCGTGCCCGCGACCGCGTTGTTGATCGTGATCGTCGTGGCCGTGGCGGAGAGGGTGGGCATGGCGTCCGCCCCTTCCGCGCTGCGTCCGTTGCTCACGGAGCCGCCGGAGACGTCCGCGTCGCCGTCCACGCCGGAGCCGCCGG